>JASJDX010000529.1 GCA_030064975.1 Pleurocapsa sp. MO_192.B19 | reverse complement strand
GTTTATAAACAGGTTTTTGGCAATGCTCATTTATTAGAATGCGATCGCCAAACTTCAGCAGAATCTCTTTTAAAAGATGGCGATATCACTGTGCGTGGCTTTGTCCGTATGGTAGCTCAGTCTGACCTATATCGTTCCCTATTTTTCGAAAATTCTTCTCAATACCGTTTTATTGAGTTAAACTGCAAACATTTTTTAGGACGTGCTCCTTTAAATCAGGCAGAGATTTCCGCTCACGTTCAAACCTACAATAACTCTGGTTACGAAGCAGAAATCGACTCCTACATCGATAGCGATGAATACCTGCTTAATTTCGGTGAAAATACTGTTCCCAGTCCTCGCAGTACTAGCGATGCGGCAGTAAGCAATGTCGGATTTAACCGTGTATATTCACTCTATCGTGGCGATGCAACCAGTGATAGCGGCAGATCAGCCCAATTGATCAGTGATTTGGCTGCTAACTTGCCTACTCCTATTATTGCTCCCACTCAAGGAGGAGGAACTCCTGGTAGCAATAAAAAACGCTTCCGCGTGAAAGCTAATAAAGCAAGTATCGGCTCTCTTAACCGTGTTAGTAACCAAACTTATGAAGTTAGTTACGACCAGTTAAACGCCAAAATCAAGAATCTGCATCGTACTGGCGCGAAAATTCTGAGCATTACTGAAGTTTAGGCTGCAAGTAGAGTAAAACTGTGGGGTAACTTAGGTTTCCCCACCAACCAGAATTTGGAGAAATTTAAGATTATGTCAGGAATGATTACTACTGGAGACATCAGCGTTAGTGGATATGGTAGCCGCACTTTTTCGATTGAAGTTACAGGCGTATGCCGTCAAGATGTAATGCGTACTAGTAACTATACAGTTAAAGTTCCCTATAGTCGGATGTCTCAAACCATTCAGAACATTAATCGTATGGGAGGCAAAGTAGCTAGTGTTTCCTTAGGAGCAGTTGCTCCAACTGATGAAGCATCCAATGAGGCTTGAGGCACAAATCAGCCTTAACGCAAGTTGCTCAATTAATCGACAGTTCGATTACTATTGTCTAGCGGCTAAAATATATGCTGCTAGGATATTTATTTGATAGTTGTAAAAAGATCAAAGAACACTTTTTAATAGACATCCTTTATTTAAAATCCATGAATATCGATGAATTTGTAGAGCGTTCTTTGGGGACGTGGCGATCGCAGCGTAGCGCACACCATTTAGCTTTTCATCACTTTGAAGAAGTAACTTCTCAGATTGAAATCCGATCCTTAGAAAATACTGATGCCAGAGTGATCGAGCTTTGTAAAACCAATCAAGTCGATCCTCACTTAGTTTCGAGTCCTTTTTACATGACTTGGTTAGGAGAATCTGACTGGGATGAAGACGAAGTACTTTCTGGTTCTACGGTGCTAGTTCCCGTCCCCGATATAGAAAACCCTACCAAAGGTAGACTACTAAGAGAACAAGGATATGCTGAAACTATACCCGCGATCGGTTATTATCAGCTAGTCGAAGACGGTTCATTCATTTTGAATACTCAATATGATAGAGCAACTGCGGAGGAAAAAATCTGGTTTGCTACACCCAACTTGCGTCTTCGTGTTTCTTTGATTAAAACAGCAGATGGTAAGGGAGTTACTACAGCATCCTTTTCTTCTGAGATTCGTTCTCTCGATCTAGAAAACTAGGCGATTGGTGTAGTTACCACAAAGCGCATTAGTTTGCTCACTGTTCCAGACAAAACTTCTTTTAAAACAATATTTTTTTAATTTTTTTTTAAATCATTCCCTTCTTTAAAATCTCATATCTACAAAATAATGTTGACCAGAGAAAATCATTCAGTAGAGCAAGAAGAAAACAGTCTACTTCATGACCTAGCAAGCCTAATGGCAGGGGATTTTTGCAATCGTCAACAATCTGATGCTGACCCCAAAAACTACGCTCATATTCGGATTTTTTTTCGCCCCTTACCCTGGGAATTTTTTTCAGGTATTGGCTTTTATTCCGAACAAGTTTATGACTACGATCTTTGGAGTCCTTATCGTCAAGGAGTTCATCGTCTAGTCGATCGCGGCGACCATATATACATTGAAAACTACAGTCTCAAAGAAGCTGAGAATTACGCGGGTTCTGGTCACAATCGCGATATTCTCGTGACTATTCCCCCAAATGGTATTGAACGCCGTTATAACTGTTCTATGGTGTTCAGAAAAGAAAATGAAATATTTCGCGGTAGCGTTGAGCCTGGAAATAAATGCTTAATTCATCGCAAAGGTGTACAAACTTATCTGGTTAGTTCTGTTGAACTAACTGAAACCACTTGGATTAGTTGGGATCGAGGCATGGATCTTAATACTCATAATCAGGTTTGGGGATCGGCAAGAGGACCATTAAAGTTCAAGAAAAGAACTAGTTTTGCTGCGGAACTACCTTAATTTCTTAATTTTTAGTTTCACTCTAAATGTGTTTTGAAAGTTGAAGAATGCCTAGTACTCTAACGCTTATCGCACCAACTTGTTGCAATCAATATAAATTAAAACAAAAAAAAGATGCTTACATCGGAGCTAACAACCAGAAGTATGTTGCCACCAGTAGCTAGCAAAAAAATGCAAGCTTGGATTAGAAGCCGTCATCTGATTTGTTCGGGCAACTTTTTTATTTTTGAAACTTTGGAGTACTCCACAGTTGAAAGATTTGAAGAGTGTGTTAAAGGATTGGGAGGGACTTTTATTTCCGTTGAACCTGTCCGCAAAGTTTGGATTGGTAATCATCGTCAGGTGATTTTATATCAAGCTAAGGCAAGTTTGCATACACCCCATCACGATTTAAAACAGTACTGGATTAAGTATGGCGGTTTTTATACTAGGTTTGATGAGCGTTCTTGCTAATCAAAATTAACTAATTCGTAGGAGAAATTTAAAATTATGGTCAGCACTTTTATTAGCCCAGTAATTAGTCGGGCTTCTGAATTAGGAGTAGGCTTATATGAAGACACTAAGCCTGTTGAATTATGTCCTAATGACTCAGTAGAAGCGGTGGAAACAGTAATTCGCGCTGTTTATTGTCAAGTTTTGGGCAATGCTTATGTCATGGAAAGTGAAAAGTTAAATATCCCCGAATCTAAACTCAAAGAAGGTAGCATTAGTGTTCGAGAGTTTATTCGTCAAGTTGCCCAATCAGAACTTTATAAATCTCGTTTTTTTGACAATTGTCCTCGCTATCGTTTTATAGAGCTTAACTTCAAACATCTACTGGGTCGTGCTCCTGATAGCTATGAAGAAACCAATGCTCATAGTCAAATTTTAGATCAAGGTGGCTATGCAGCTGAAATTAATTCTTATTTAGATAGCGACGAATATCAAAACAAATTTGGCGACAACATTGTTCCTTATTATTGCGGTTATAAAACTCAAACAGGAAAGAATATAGTAGGGTTTACTCATTTATTTAAGCTATTGCGGGGTGCTTCGAGTAGCGATAAAAAGTTAACGAGCAAAAATGAACCTCGTTTAACTAGTTCTTTAATCAATAATCGTCCCAGTGCTATTGTTCCTCCCTCAAATATCAGTAGTTATGGTGGAGTTACTGATATTAACAAATTACTGGCAAATGCCTTGAAGTTGCCACAAACCCAAACCCCAACTCTAGCTAAAAACTCAACTAGCAATCAATTTACTTCTTACTCTGCTGTTTCTTCTAAGTCATACTCCAATGTAGAAGAGAAATATAAACAGCAACAACAAAAAATTGAACAGTTACAGCAGAAACTATCTAGCCTAAGCTCTTTTGCTAGTATCGGTGCTTCTGAGACTAGCAAATGGCAGTCTACAGGAATGTCTGGAGCAAATATTGGCTATACTTCTTATGGTAATCAGCAGTCCAGCAGCACAGCTATTGAGCAACAGGATATATCGCGTAAAGTTGCAGCACAACAACAGACTATTGCTGATTTAGAACAAAAAATAGCTGATGCTCAACGCTTAGCTGCTATTGGTGAAGCTCGTTTAAATAAATGGCGTAGGCGTGTATTTTTCTAAATAATCTTAGAAGATTATCTAACTTAGTGTAAACAAAGAGCAAGATTTACATTTTGTAACTTGCTCTTGATTATTTTTGGCAAAGTTAATTGTAAGTAACAGAAAAATAGGTTGATTTTGTTTTACAATACTAACTACAAACCTTAAATAAATTATTAGTATGGTAATAAAAGCTAGTTATCTAGCAATTTTTAAGAGATTTACACTTTATATTTCCGGAAAATTAAATATAAAGTGTAATTTTTAGCAAAAATATAATTTAATAGCAGCTAATAAAGCTAATAAAATAATATCGATATTGGTTTGATTGCTATTTAGCTGAAGTAGTGAGCAGTCTAACTATAAAATTTAGGGTGTACATAATAAAAATAAGCTTGAGCTAAACATCGGAGATAAAGAAAAGTATGCCGCGTAAAAAAACTAAGTCTGGTAATAGACCACGCAAGACAACCAGTTTTTTAGAAAAGTCTCAAGTGGGAATTTCTCTTACGCCCAAGGCTCTGCAAAACCTAAACGGGATTGTTGAGGAAATGGGTCTGTCTAAATCGAAAATTATTGAAAGCTTGGTTACGGGGAATTTAGCGATCGCCAGTGAAATGGCAGAAAAAACTATCTCCATTGAATCCTATAATAACGATAATTATTCAGAAAGTTCAGCCACTAAGATACAAATACTAGAAGGGACAATTCTCGCCGAAAATAAGCAAGAATCAAGCAAGTCAACTAGTCAGAAAGAAGTAGTACCAGAGTCTACTGCGCTAGTAGAATTAAAAGAAAAAATTAAAGAACACAAAGCCAGCTATCAAGCTTTAAAGCAACGGTCTCAGGAGCAAGAAGCATTAGTTGAAAAATTACAAACAGAAATAGAGGAGCAAAAAAAATCTGGGTCTGATAAAACCACAAAAAATACTAACTTAGAACAGCAGCTTAATCAAGAACTTGAACAGTTAAAACAACAGCTTACTCAACAAGAAGCAAATATTAAAACAGCACGAGAAACGATTGAAGCTCGCGACGTTAATATTGAACATCTAGAACAACAACTATCCGCACAGCAAGATAATAATAATAATCTACAACAGCAAGTTGAAGAAAAACAGGCAACCATCAATGGGTTAGAGCAACAGCTAGCAGAGCAACAGGGTGAAGTCGAGAGGGTTGACAGCCAGAGGGAGCAGCTACAACAGCAAGTTGAA
>JASJDX010000528.1 GCA_030064975.1 Pleurocapsa sp. MO_192.B19 | reverse complement strand
GGGGTGGGAAACTATCCCTACAAGATTACCCGAACCTATTCCTAGCAGCCCTCATCAAGCTATACATAAGGTACAAAAACTTTTACACGATCGCCAATTTGTTAATATTTTACGTCAGTTACATAAAAGGAAAACTGTCTTAGATCGGCGCGATCGCATTTTACGTAATTTTCATGCAACAAATAATATTACCAATGCCACTTATGCTCAAACTTCTCTGCAATTAGATGGCAAAATTATTAACCGCTATTCTCAGGCTATTTTAGAACGTAGCGATCGCGAGCTTTTATTACAACTCCACGAACAGTCAACTGCGGCTGGGGAACAACAGTGGCGAAGCTTAATCGAATTTATGCTTTCATTGGTTGCTAGACAGTGAACAATCAAGCATCAACTATTAACACTATTAACACTATTTTGAATTCTTGTATTCAGGTGGAGGAAGAAAGAATTAGTCGTAAATTTAAGATTCCTCGTCAGATTCATTTTCAGTTTAATCCAGTTATCATCAGTAAAATTGAACAATTAAAAGAAAATAAGCACAAATTAACTCTTTCATCCACTAAATTAACTAATATACGCTATTGTGCTTTAATAAGTTCTCCCATAGCCGAGCATTTAAATTCTCTCTTTAGCTGGCGATCGCGAAGCGTGGGCTTCGCCCAATCGCCTAATCAACCCCCTTTTGAGCAATCTCCCTTAACTTTTTCTACTAGTTATGTACCTCTAGCCAACCAACAAACCGCAACAGTGGTTCGTAGCGTTATTGATTTAGAAGGAAAAATATCTCAACAAATTCAACAAGACTTATGTAACAATCCTCAGTTACTACGTAGGATTATTGATGCTCATTATTGGCTGATCTTACAAATACTAGCTCAATTACCGCTTAAGACTAAACATCAGGGTTCACGGGTAGTTTGGAGCTTATGGATACCAATAGCGATCGTATTTAGTATAGTAATTTGGTATTTTTTACCGCTGAATTATTTACTAAAAATACTAATAACTTGTGGAGTGTTTTACGTATTAAGAGTTTATCTAAAATATCTAATAGAAAAACAGTTGAAAGCTTGGATAATATATCATTTAATCTATGGTTTTCTCGGGAAAAAAGTTAAAAATCGTAAAATTGGCTTTGATATTTTGAGTTTTATAATTTAATTAATTACTCAAAAAATAGTACTTTCCGAAATATTATAGATGGGTTATCCACACTAACTCTAAAGCTATGATCTGTCAAAATGAAAATAGTTAATTGAGAACATGGATACAAAGATGAATTTTTCACTCTCTTCCCTGTATGACTGGTATCGCAACGCAATTCGCCATCCTAAATATCGTTGGTGGGTAATACTTGGAACAGCAATCTATCTTATTAGTCCTATTGATATTGCACCTGACTTTATTCCTATTTTAGGACAAATAGATGATGTCATGCTAGCAGGTTTACTATTTACAGAATTATCTCAAATGGTCATTGCTAAATTGCAATCTCGCCAAGAAAATAAAAACGTGGCTACAGAAAACTCAGGTAGTGAAACCGTTGATGTCGATGCAGAGACAGTACCTAATAACTAAAACATCACACTTCAGCATAGATATACTTTTATAACTACGAGCTTAAAGCTTTAACTCAAGCTACAAGTACATACTTTTTAACCTGAAAACTGTAAAAGTTGCAAACTATTGAATAATTAAGATTAAATCTTAGTCTTTAGTAGACTTTTAATAGAGAACTTTTTTAGGATTGAGGAGAATTTGATATGGCTTGGATCAAAGCATTGGCAGCTGAAACTTTAGCACCTGGAACTAGACAGATTGTAAAACTAGAAGAGCAATCTCTCTTGCTATTAAATGAATCTGGCAATATTTATGCGATTAATAATATTTGCCCCCATTTAAAATTACCTCTAAAAAAAGGCAAAGTTACCGCTGATGGAACAATTGTTTGTCCTTGGCATCGTAGTGAGTTTGATTTAGAAACTGGTGAGGTTAAGAATTGGTGTCCTTTTCCTCCCGTTGTGGGTAATGTATTGGGCAAAATCTCAACAGAGAAAACTTTGGGGGTTTTTCCTACTCGAATTGAAGATGGACAAATTCTAGTAGATCTATAAATTCTATAAATCTATTAAGTATTAAGTATGAAAATAGAGGGGCATTGCACTGATTTGAGATCATTTTAAATTGGGTTGTTGTAATGCCCCCTCTCTAGAAAAATTGTTAATTTTCTGACCACGGAAGACGGTCAATAGTTGACACCTAATTATATTTGTATTAAAAAACAGCCTTAAACCCAAGTGGCACAAGGAATATACGTCAAGCACCAAAAAATCGCTGAAACCCAAGTATATCAAGAAAAATACCGATTTGAAGTAAAAGCCTTGCTATATATACGTTTGAGTTTTTTTTACTCTAAAAATGTTTAAGTACCGTTAACCAAAATTTTACGGTTGCATATTTGAGATCACTCCGTAAACTACATCGCGAAACACCTCACTATCACCTCTCTCCTCCATCAAAATACTTGCTCGAGCTGTCATACAATTTTGCCATAACCATGGACTTATAAAACCTATCGCTTCTAGATCCCTACAGTCTGGTCGAATAGTACTTACGAACAATTGTGCTGGAAACCAATGCGCTATGTGTGCTGCATCCAACCACACAGGTAATCGACTTTGTGAAGTATAAATTAGCGACTCCTGTTTAATTATTTGACTCATTCTAGAGACTTTGTTTGTTCTCATCACGGGGGAAGTTTGAATTGGTAATTTCATAATTTTTTCCTTTGAAAATTGCTTGATTCAGGTTTATAGATTTGAGATGGGTTTTGGACAGCTATTGTCAAGATGCAATAAACCCACAAACTTGATAATATTTAATAAACATACCAAGAGCGGACGCGACCAACAGTCACGGGAACTATATCACTGACATCAACTGTAAAGCGATACACCTTACGAGCGCGTTGATTCTGCCGTTCTGGATCGAAAAACACCAACTTCACGTCATAACATTCCGATTCAGGACGACACAGAGGACTGATTTCCACTTCAATCGTATCCAGTTGCATATTTTCACTGGCTGCTTGTTCAAACACCTGGGCAATCTGGAAGGCATTGGTCGCAGCATAGTTCATTGCTCTCTCTTGGGGTGTAATGCCCAAATTCCGCAACTCATAATAAATGCGATCGAGGAAATTACGAATTCCTTCCGCTCTTTGGTTGTACTCTTGTTGTTGTGTTTCTTCTTGGTCAGGGCGTTCCCCAAGCACACTAATGGTTAAAGCGGGAGTAGACCAACTGTACATCCCTCGCACTGAAGGAATAATTACTGGCACAATTTGACCAGAAAGTAGTCTGATGCTACCTCCTGCCACCCCTGGAATAGAAACTCTATCTACCCCTTCCTCTAATTGCTCCTGCAGGAATTGACGCAGTAGTTCATAGCCTCTGACCGCATAAGCACCACTGGGCATAATCCCGTAGATGGGGGTATCTTCTTGATTGAGAGTCCAAATAATGGAACTGGCTTCCCAAGGTTGCTGCTCTAGATTGGCGAGCAATTGGAGTGGGTCGTTAGGATTCCAGGCTTGGGTGGCTTCGATTCTGCCATCTTGTACCAGAGAGTCTTGACGGGCTTGAGTGCCAAAGTCGTAGTCGATAGTACCGATGGCGTAGAGCAACTGGGGAGGTAAACCCCCTCCACAGCTACATTCTCCATCCGCACCACTTGGTAACACCCTAGGTACAGCAGCCATAATATTCCCCGAAATCGTCATGGCTGTTGGTGTAGGATTCAAAGTTGTGGTATTCCCAGGCTGTACGGTCACAATGGAAGATTCTCGGTTAGTAACTGCTGCTGGATTGACGTTTTCGCTAGCAATTATTTGAGAAGCTTGTGAATTTAGTTGCTCCTGAGTTACTTTTTCAACTGGTTGAAGTATTTCTTGTTCTACTAATTCATTAGACAATGTTTTTACTCCTGTTTGTTGTTTTGTTACTAAGGCTTGCGCCCCAGCAATATTGAGACTTCCTGCCAAGTAGCGACGACAATCTGCTACTTCTTGTCGATCGCAAGGCAACGCACTTTCTAAGATGGCAGCACGAACTGCTTGAGGGTCTGGTTTATTTCCCTGTTTAACCTGAAGACTTAGTAAAAGGGCAATAATGCCAGACACGATCGCCGTTGCAAAACTCGTGCCACTCCTAAGTACAGTACCTCCGCCTGGTGTTGCAGTCAGTATATTTTCCCCTGGAGCAAGGATACCTTGGGTTTGGTAAACATCGCCCCAATTACTAAAATTGAAGGGTAATCCTTCAGCATTCATAGCTCCTACAGCTAGAACTGTAGATATAGCAGCAGGAAGATGAAGACATTGACAGCCATCATTTCCCGCAGCAGCAACGATAACAACATTTTTATCAGAACATAACTGAACTGCCCTAGTAAGCAGATGTCCCGCCTCCCCTGATGCTGTTAGTTGACCGCCACTGATATTAATAATATTGGCTCCCTGCTCGACAGCATTGGTAATTGCTCGTGCTAAGTCAAGTTGAGAACAAGGGACGATCGAACCTTCGACTCCATCACTAAAGATAGGAACAATTATTCCTCTACAATTAGGGGCGATACCACCGATCGGGCTGTTATGTTGACCAAAAATAATACTGACAACTCCCGTTCCATGCTCAGATGCAGAGCCATTATTAGCGTCGCCAGACACGAGCGTTCTAATAGTAGAGAGTTGGGCATTGCGAAAGCAGGGGTGGGATCGATCGACCGATCCGTCTAAGACGGCGATGCAGACTTCGGAGTCGCCTTTAGTTTCTGCCCAGAGGGATTTTAGACCAGGCAATCTTTCTATATTAGTTAAGTCTGTTGTTATAGTCGCCATCTGTGTACCAGTTTTACCACACTATTTTTTGAGCAAGGAGTTCTTCCTGTTTTGTCTCAGAAATTAACTTGTTGCACTTTAGCTCGATAGTTATTTAAGTTAACCTGAGTTCGGGTTAAGCAGATTAAGCAGATTGAGGTAGAAGCCAATCAAGACGAAGGCTAGGCTTCCTAGGTTGATGACAATAAGCGATTAATCCGCAAAGAACATTAACGCAAAAGTTTACTGG
>JASJDX010000527.1 GCA_030064975.1 Pleurocapsa sp. MO_192.B19 | reverse complement strand
TCGGCTTCTAAATCGGCAAGCAAAATTTCTCGGTAATGATAATTAATACCATTGTTTTTTGCTCCTACTTTTGCCCAATATTTTGTTAGGGGGCAAATATTAGACTCAATTAACTTTTCTGCTTCTCGATAACCTAACAAAGATAATGATAATTTTGCCTCGCCTTTTTGGTCGGTTAATAGCTCTATCGGGTTACTCGATTTTGACCCCATAAAACTTTTACCCGTCTTAGAACACCAGACATATCTATCAACTTTAAAATCACGCAATCTAACTAATTGTTGTCTGACTGAATTGGGAGTGATATTTCCTGATTGGAAGCTAAAAACGGCATGGAAATAGTTATCAACCTCATCAATACTAATACCAGTAGAAATCGTAGGAGATGCAATAATTACTTTGTATAAACCTGCTTTGATTAATTTGCTTAAATTATCTCCATTAATCCCAAAAGCTGGATGTTCTGGGTCAGATGTTGTTTGAGAATCTATCCTTAATATTTCTGATGGTTTGTATTTTTTTTGAGCTAATTTTTCTAGATTAATCGTGCCGTCACCACTGCGAGATTTTTGAGAACTACTGAGAATGAAAAGGTTCTGGTGGGACTCCATTCTATTATTTAAATCTCCTCTAATTTGCTTGGGTGAAGGTTCATTATATAGATGTAAATTTCCTTTTGAAGGCTGGTATTGGTTGACCAAAGTAAGAGTAGAAGCCTCTAATTCTTCTCTAGATATTTCTCGGTCAGAATAAAGTTGAATTAGGTCGTAAATTAGTTCGATAGATTCAAGATTGGCATCGGCATCTAGTAACCTAATTGGTTTGTTATTTGTCCAACAATCGGCTAGTTTTTGCCCAAGTTCGCGCAAAATTAACTTACGGTATTTTTTAATTTCTGTTGTGCCAAAAGCTAAATGGTGCAGTACTTGGGTAAACTCATCAATGGCTAATCCCGCATCGCTCCATTGTTGGGCATGAAAAGGGATTGAGTTTAGGGGCGAAAAACTATCGATACACAAGCTATAGCCCAAGCTGTTACGCAGCGAGGTAGTATTTTCTTCGGTGCGGTAGGGCAAGTCCAATCTATTCCCCAGTTCCCGCGCCAATCGTTCTAGGTGAGAAAGGTTAATTGTGGGAGTTCCAGTAAAGCGATCGCTTGCTACTAAGTCAGATAAAACATTGGTTTTTCCTGTTCCCTTGGCACTTTGAACCACCAAAATTTTAAACCCCGCAGCTTCAGATAGATCGTTCGCTGACAAATACTGCTTGTTGACTGTTTTGATATGTCCTGGGAGTCGGCTTGATTGATTAAATCTGCGATAGTCACGGGCGTTTTGATAGCACTTGCGGAGTATTTTCTGGCAAGATCTTTCTCCATATTTTTGGTGCAGTTTTAAAATAAAGTCATCTATTCCTTTAGCTGCACCACTCCAGCTAATTCTTTTGACCCGCGATGCACCCGCCTTAATTAAAGCTGCTCCAAGACGGATACATTGCCCATTTACCGCCCTAATTGTTTTAGGTTTGATGTCTTGGTCAAAAGTTAGATAGAAGCGTCTATTTGGGGCAAATAAGCTCAACCAGGGATGAAGTTTATTACTGCCTCGCTCTGCTCTCCAAGTAGTAATCGAAGTAACGGCGATCGCACATCTGCCCTGAGAAAGTAAAGACAGACATTTTTTGCCCCCTTCTGTCAGCGAAATTGGCACGGTAGGATTTTTGGCGATCGCTTGCCAAAACCATCGGCATTCGGCATTGTCTTCTATCCCCTCGGCAATTTCTTCTGGAGCATAATCTTGGGTCAACTCCAGAAAATTTAATCCCGCATTGCGGAAAATCAAAGAGGCGATCGCGTAACTTACCCTCGGCAGAATTGGATTATGTTTGGCATTTTTGGGAATGTCGTATTTGATTGGTTTTCCATCAAAGCCAATCCTGGGACTATCTGGTTTAAAACTTCTTAACTCAGGCTCGGCTTGCCAATCGGTCGGATCGTATCCTGAAATTCCCCAGCCACCTTTTAAGGGTTCGGCGTAAGCTCTTAAGTAGCCATCGCGAATTCTGCCGTCGTTTCGCCTGGCACTCTTAGGTAAATATTGAAAATACCATTCGGCGATCAGTTCTTCTTCTAAGGATGAAAGGTTAAGTTCAATTAGAGATTGCTCAATCCCGCTTTGCTGCCATTCTGCTACGTGATGAGGTTTAAGCATCTGCTTTACCTCCTACTTGAAGAGAACGAGCGCAAACATCCTCAAGTAGCAATCGCAACCTCTCTACACATCGCGGTATCCTGTCTCGTAAGAGCGAAAAGTCCCAGTAACGAGTAGTTTCGAGAATTTCTTTGGCTTCATCATAGGTAAACTGCCCAGGGATATTTAACCCAGATTCAAAATGAACTAGCTTGCAATAGTTATTTGGTTTAATCCTGTTCTGGGGCGGGATTGCTTTTATCTGTAGCGGATATGGTGGTAGTTCTTCCTCAAATATTGGTAGCCCAACAAACAAGGGTAATTGTTCTGTGGCGATTGCGCTCCGTCCTTTAGGACTCCTAAAGGATACCGCTGAGTCCTGCGGACTTGCTTCGCAAACGTATATAGCTTCGCGTCGCGCACTGGTTTCGCCAATCGCTGTATTTTTGGTACAATTTCTCATAGTTCTGCCTTGACTTTGCTAGGAAGGCAGACTTTTGTAATCAAGCTATTAATTAATATTTCTGAAGCTAACAGAACCCTACCATTTCGGTTCCAGATCGATCGTTTGGGAGTTTCAGCGATCCAATGAACAAAAAAATCGTGATAAATTTAAGTTGAGTTTTTTGGATTTTGGTGGGTTCAGTAAGTTTCGCTTTAAAGTCTTGAGAGAATTGGCGTTCTCTCTCCACTACTTATTAATTAGAAACCTGGCTTACCAAAGTCTTTTCTTCTTTTATTACTTTGGATATCTGAACCGACGGCGGTTCGTTTTATTTGCCGTAGCTGACGAGCGTTCGCGCGCTCTGCGCTCCCGTCTGGGTGTCTTGCGGGGTGGTGGCAGGGAGTGCCGAACGGTGGTGGCAATTCGTTTCAATTCAGATAGAGCTTCCATCGTTTGAAAAGTCTTAATTTGGTTTACTGTATAAAGCTTATAGGAAACCGTATCAGGTTTCATCTTTTCCGCCGAAGAAGTTGTAAGCCATACAAGGTATAAGATACAAAGCACATAGGCTAATATACCTAGTCTATTTCAGCGATTAACGGAGAAGAGGAACGGGTCGGCGAGGGGCGGTAACGTCAACTCGATCTTCAAGTTTTTGAACCAGTTGAATTTTCTTAGCGTGTCCACCTCGGTCGAAGTATTCGATCGTATCTCGAACGCTATTTAAATATGGTGTCCAGTAGTCATCAATAAACCGCTTCCCTTTTTTGGTTTTATATTCAGCTAGGTTAATTGCTTTTCTGAGCAATAACCCCATAGAGGGGATAGAGTGACAAAACTCATTAATTAGAATTAGTTGTTGTTTATCTTTTGCTTTGCCTTCTACTCCTTTCAATATTCTTACCTGTAAGCGATTGGATTTAATCACCTCTTTTTTCTTCGCAGCTTTGCTCTCTTGGTTTAAAGCGCATTGGTAATCACATCTTTTGCAGTCGAGCATTTGCTGTACCCACCAGTGCATAGGATTATCAAATTTATGCTGTGGTAATTTCTCCCAAACTCCGCCAGTTAGGTCGAATTGTTTGGCATAACTTCTGCCTGATGCCTTCAAGGCTTGAAAAGCTGGAGTATTAAAAGGCGAGGAGTGAATGTTTACAGATAGATTGTGGAAGTATGCAACCCAAACCATTTCAATTTTCCACTTTTCATCAAGAAGCGAAAGAGCTTCTTCCTCATCTGGATTCAACTTTTTATCAACTGGTAAACGTTTGGTAATTTCCTCAATCGCATTCATCCAGGTAGGCGATAGTATCTCGCAAAGCATTACTTGTTCTCTTCGAGTTAATCTAGTCATCAAGCTTTACTCCAAAATCAACACCTAACACCTCTTCAATTTTCCTAAGTGTCTCAATAGGTAGAGCCTTAGTTTCTTCTGCCTCAATCTTGTACCAATTCATAGGAGTCATATCGACTAACTCGCATATTTGAATTAAGGAGCGACGGTCTAGTTTCCTAGCTTTCCTGATTTCTTCCCCTAGTCCTGGTACTTCAACATCAATATTTTTCCTAATCTTCACGGATTCCGTTCAAATCATATTTTTTAATTCTCCTCCTTATTTAAACTTTAAACTCATACTTTAGCTATCACTATAAACCATTAGTTGAAATATATAAACTGTTAGTTTATTCTATAGATAGAGAGCGATCGCCATTGATCAATTTCGCCCAAAC
This sequence comes from Pleurocapsa sp. MO_192.B19, assembly GCA_030064975.1. Taxonomy (GTDB): domain Bacteria; phylum Cyanobacteriota; class Cyanobacteriia; order Cyanobacteriales; family Xenococcaceae; genus Waterburya. Next base: position 768 of record JASJDX010000527.1, on the reverse strand, counting down.
AAAGGAATAGAAGATGATTTCAGGCTTTGGAAAATGGTTAATGAGGATATTGTTAACCAACCCCAAGATAAGAACCCGCATAATTCCCCGAAACAAAGTGATGTGTTTACTGTTCGTCACGGCTCATCCAGAATGGGGATTGGCATGGATAACAGAAAGGCTGTCACCTTGGTATAAACTCTTTTAAATAAGCATAGGTACTCATACTGTATTTATTTTTTGTAAAAAGATAATTAATTTTTTTAATAAATAACATGGAAAATATTGTATTTTTAGTTCAAGGTTCTGCTAAAAATCCTTATAAAAGAACTCTTGCATAAGTCCGATAAACCTCGGTTGAGTTTGGGGAAAAGGTTAAAGGTTAAAGGGAAAGGGAATGAAAATCGCTCCTTTCCCTTTTTCCCTTTTCCCCTGACCCTGACTTCTGCAAGAAGTCTTTTATAGCTGTCTAAAAGCAAACTACCTTCTAGCCATTGTTGAATAGTGTCAACTTGTTCTGAATTATCGCTAACTATTTTTGTTTTCAAACCTTTAATAATATTAATTCTGTGCTTGCAGTGCTGACCCAGACTACCAGCTTTGCAATCACATTTAGCAGTAACATTATTTCCTTTTTTGTGAAACTCTACTTTAGACCTCTTGCAAAAGTCTTTCGTGGTATAATGGTAAATTTTGTAATTTTCTCTTAGGGCGATCGCTCAATACTAAAAAACTTTATTAGAACTGTTACAAAAGTTTTTTATGATCGGGTGAGAGGTTAAATTTTTG
>JASJDX010000526.1 GCA_030064975.1 Pleurocapsa sp. MO_192.B19 | reverse complement strand
TCATCCATTGATTCAAGGCATTGTAAAGACGGGAGTTTTGATTCACTGTATTCTGAAATTATGAGTGGTATCTAATCTCAGAGTGCTGACTCCCTTTGCTCTCTGTCAACTTTTCAATCCTTTTTCTAGTCTAGTTTCTAAGATTTTTCTTTTTATCTTTTGTCAGTCAACCAGGGTGTTAACTTAGCCATTGGCTTACCATGTTTGGTAATGATTATTGGCTGCTTTGTCTGGTTAACGCGATCTATCAGTTTCAAGCAATGAGTTTTAAATTCTCCTGCACCCATCTGATTACTATCTTGAGTCATACTTGAGTCATATTTTAGCTATGGTCATACAACTATAGTCATAACTATTTTATCATTAGATTTTACTGACGCGATCGCCTTTAAAAGCGCTCGGGCTGCGCCTAGCCTACGGATCGCTATTTCTAGACTTTCTTAATTTATTTTCATTCTTCAATTTTTTTTTCTAAATTATCAGTCAAGTTTCTCGCCTGTTCTAACAGTTTGTTCCAGTCATCAGGAGGATTGCCTCTTTCTAGCATATTTTTAAATACTTGATAAGCATCTGTTTTGCTTTTATAAGCACGTTTCGACTTTTCATCATTAACCCAAACATATACAATAATTTTTTGTTGTTGATGATAGCGGAAGAATAATCGATACTGCTGAAAAAACTTGGCTCTAAACCAATGCTTGTATTCACTACCCAGAGTATTACCTTGACGATATTCTTTGCGTGTTGGATCTTGAGGAATAATTTCAAAAGCAAGTTTATTTATCGCAGCTAATCTTTTAGTTATATTCTTCTTTTGATATTCTTGTGGAAATTTCTGGCGTAAACGTTCGACTTTAATTGATAATTCTTCCAACTGGCTGATAAACAGTGGATGAGCAAAAATACGCCATCCATTGATTATTAATTGTTGATTCTCTGGCAAACTTATTCATCCTCATTAGATAAAGGTGCATCGAGATCGATATCTACATCGCCGACTAGAGATTGAATGCGATCTAAAGTTTGAGAAGTAATAGGTTGTAAATGTTGCGGATTTTGCTCCATATCTTGAGCCAGAAAATCAAGAAAACTACCCAATATTGGGTCATCTTCAGATTCTTGACTACGAGCAATGGTAACTGTTCCATCTCCATTAATGACGTAACAAATTTTATCCCGCTTACTCAAGCCTAAAGTTTTACGTACTATATCTGGGACAGTGGTTTGATACCTATCAGTAAGTGTAGATTCAGCTTGTAAGATTTTAGCCATTTCATTTTATAGATAGTCTTTTCGTCTTTGGTGGAATTTATTCTGATTCTAACCTAAAAAATAATGCAATTGCATTGTCAGGATGTTGGAGAATAGAAAATGCGATTGCGAAGCTAGCTGAAGGCATCGCTTTATATTAGCTTTTATATATAGAATTAATTAATTTATTTCCTAAGCAACGGAATCACATAATATCTCTGCTTTAGGCAAAGCTTTATTTTTTTCTTGATATATTTCCACCAACATATCCATAACTTCTACCGCATTTTCTAAAGCTTCTTGATATGTTTCGCCATGAGTTACCCATTGCTGTTCATCTTTAAAGTCTGGTAGAGATACTAGAAAGCAATTATCTTCATTACTCCATTGAATTACAATCCTGTACTTTAAGCTATTCATTATTCTTCGCCTCTTTTACTGCATCTTTAACTCTTTTTTCTTGATACGGTTGAGCATCTTTACCATCTTTTCCCGAAAGAATAACATTGTTTTTTACATTAGGATGCTCCCAAACAGTATGACTACCTTTACCTCTGTCTTTGAGAAGGATAAAACCAGCTTTCTTTAATATTGATTTTAACTCTCTTATTTTCTTTGGCACATTTGCCATCCTCTAAGCAATTCTCACACAAGCATATTATACAAAGCGATCGCTCTTTTTCTGATGTTGCGATCATAACGTTTATGCCCGTTGTTTTGGATGCATTTATCTTTGTCGCATTGAGTATAAATGATCGCTTTTTCTTTTAGTGTTGCGATCGCATAACAATATCAATTCCAGCATATTTATCTACAATGATTGAATTAACCTAGTTGGGCGAACAAGTTTAACTCCAAGATAAAGATCTGGATGATGAATATACATATAGTGTTCATATTCATACCAGTGCATCTCACCTTTTTCTCGATTGCAATATCGACAAATAACCCACAAATTTTCAAACTTTATAGATAACCAGGGATATTGAGATCTTGGTAATTTATGATCGATGGTTCTACCTCCTTTATGAGAGTAATTCTCACAACATATTGGACACGACCAATCAGAATTATTTCTCACCCAATCTCTGCTTTCCTCTGTAGTTCCACATTCACCATCTCCATTTACATAACGCCAATGATCATAAGCACGATAGTTTTTAAAATCTTCTTCAGTTAACTTATGATATCTTTTTTTTCCAATTTCGTTGGCTATTTGGAATAGCTCTTTGAGTTCTTAGTTTTCTATATTCATAATTCACAGGATTTTATTTGTATTTCAAATATTGATTTTTTCTCTTTTTATATCGTTTATTTTTAATGTTTGACCGCTTGCTAAAGTCAATGATTTCAATCTCTGAGTCAGGAAAGTATTTGTCAATAGTTTCGGAGAGTTTATTGACTTCTTCAGCTAGTTTTTGATTGAAACTATTTATTTCCTGGCTAGTAAGATACTTATTGCCTACTCTATCAGACTCTAAAAACAGTTCTTCCAAAGACCAATCTTTGATTTTTTCTTTGTCTCTTAATTTATCAATTGTATAAAAAAGCTCTATGACCTTATTCCAACCAATATTTTTATATCCGTTAGATTTTAGCCATATTTGATCTTCTCTATTTAATTCACTTCGATTTTCTGAATTGGATTGCTGTACCTGTCGGTAACTCATTCCTTGAAATTTCTTTTTAGTCATATTTTTAACTTTTAACCAAGAGTTGAATGAAATAGTTTGATTACTGCTTCGCGGATTTCACTATCTTTATATTGCAGAATATCATTGGCTTTTTGTGCCAACTTAAGCTTTATCAAGTCAGCAACATTCTTAAGTCTTTTATTGTCTTTTTTGAGTTCTTCATTTACTTTTTTGAGTTCTTCATTTGCTTTTTTAAGTTCGGTTTTCTCTGTTAATATGGTTTGTCCAATTTTTTCCTTGTATTTCTCTATCTCCTTTGTTTTTTTTGTTACTAAACTTTTTTGAGCTGCCTGAAGGCGTTGGCGCTTTAATAGTTCTTCACCTGCAAAAGATGAAGCTGCTTTTCGAATAGTAAGCTCATCTGGATTATCGCCAAAGTTGACTTTTGTTAAAGCCTTTTTCGCATCTTCTTTTGTCCATCCTTCACTATTTAATAAATTAATAGCCTCAGATTTTTTCATTTTATTTATGTAAGTTTGTAATCAGTTAAATGTAGCGTGTTAATCAATGATTATCAGTGATTTGTATCATCATCAATTTAACTAATATTTGATTTGAATAGAGATCGCACCACAACTCTTTAAAAGCATCTCAATTAGCAAGAGTGACGGCAATGAATATACAATAAGAAATTGCTGAAAACCCAACTCCTCTGCTAGTCACATGACCGCAACTGAAACCAATCTCTCTACTCAATACGATCCCAAGCAAACCGAAGCTAAATGGCAGCAATACTGGGCGGACAAGGAAGTATTTCAAGCCGATCCTAGTCATGAAGGCGAACCCTATTGTATTGTCATTCCCCCACCCAACGTTACGGGAAGTCTGCACATGGGACACGCTTTTGAGAGTGCATTGATTGATACTTTGATTCGGTATCATCGCATGATTGGGCGCAATACGCTGTGGTTACCTGGGACGGATCATGCCAGTATTGCCGTGAGCACCATTATGGATAAGCAGGTTAAAGCTGAAGGCAAAAACCGTCAAGATTTGGGACGGGAAGAATATTTAAAGCGAGCTTGGGCTTGGAAAGAACAGTCTGGTAATACTATTATTAACCAGTTAAAAAGCCTGGGAGTTTCTGCTGACTGGACGAGGGAAAGATTTACGATGGACGAGGGATTGTCTCACGCGGTGAAGACAGCTTTTGTGCAGCTATACGAAGAGGGATTAATTTATCGGGGAAATTATTTAGTTAATTGGTGTCCTGAATCTCTTTCGGCAGTATCGGATTTGGAAGCGGAGAATCAAGAGGTAGATGGGCATCTATGGCACTTCCGTTATCCTTTAACCGATGGTAGTGGATATTTAGAGGTAGCTACTACTCGCCCTGAGACAATGTTAGGGGATACAGGAGTTGCAGTTAATCCTAATGATGAACGGTACAAGGATTATATTGGTAAGACGATTACTCTACCCATAGTTGGGCGGGAGATTCCCATTATTGGCGATGAATTTGTCGAGATGGAATTTGGGACAGGATGCGTTAAAGTAACGCCAGCCCACGATCCTAATGACTTTGAGATGGGCAAACGCCATAACCTGCCGATGATTAACATCATGAACAAAGATGGCAGTCTCAATGAGAATGCAGGGGAGTTTCAAGGACAAGATCGCTTTGTTGCCCGTAAGAATGTAGTTAAGAAACTAGATGAACTTGGTAACTTAGTCAAGATTGAAGACTATCGCCATAGCGTTCCCTATAGCGATCGCGGTAAAGTACCAATTGAACCTTTATTGTCAACTCAGTGGTTTGTCAAAATTGAACCTTTGGCGCAAAAGGCTTTAGGTTGCTTAGATAATGAGAATTCTCCTAACTATGTTCCTCAAAGATGGAAGAAGGTCTATCGAGATTGGTTAGTTAAATTAAAAGATTGGTGTATCTCTCGTCAGTTATGGTGGGGTCATCAAATTCCTGCTTGGTATGTAGTTTCGGAAACAGGCAACGAAATTACCGATCATACTCCCTTTATTGTCGCACACGATGAAGCAGAAGCAGAAACTAAAGCTAAAGCTAAATACGGGGATAATATTCAACTACAACAAGACCCTGATGTCTTAGATACTTGGTTTTCTTCTGGGCTATGGCCTTTTTCCACAATGGGATGGCCAGAAAATACTGTGGACTTGGAGACATATTATCCTACTAGTACTCTAGTTACAGGCTTTGATATCATCTTCTTCTGGGT
>JASJDX010000076.1 GCA_030064975.1 Pleurocapsa sp. MO_192.B19 | reverse complement strand
CAAGTATTCCTGGTGCTTTTAGCCCAGTGGAACCACTTCGACCCCATCCCGAACTCGACAGTGAAACGCTGTAGCGGCGAAGATACTCGGAGGGTAGCCTCCCGGAAAAATAGCTCAGTGCCAGGTTAATTATTCTATTTTAATAAAGTAAATCATACATTAAAATCTCACCTTTCAATACTTAGTAAAGGTGAGATTTTGCTATTAAGATAACCAAAAATATATAAAGAATTTTAATTATGAATATTGAGAACATACATGAAGATTATATAAAAATAAAGATAGATATAATTATAAAAGTGATCTATGTTGTTGGCATTATATGATTATGCATCGATAATTGTCTAAAAGACTGAATATAAGCTTTGCTTGTCTCTTTGAGCGATTCTTTCCTTAAGTTCTTAGTTTACTAGTTAAAATTATGCATACAGCTTCTGCTAAAATCTTAGTCGTAGATGATGATCCTGCAATTCGTAATCTGATATTTCGCTTTCTTAGTCAAAAAAACTATTTGTTAGAGTCTGCTGAAAATGGGCAAACTGCATTGAAAATTTTTGAACAGTTTAATCCAGACCTAGTAATACTTGATGTTAATCTTCCAGATGCTCTAGGTTATAATCTGTGCGAAGAAATGCAAAGCAATACTGATGTATTTATTTTAATGCTGACAAGCCGTTCTGATGCTGCTGACAAAAAAGAAGGGTTTTTAAAAGGAGCAGATGATTATTTAACTAAACCTTTCGATCTCCAAGAACTTGAGTATCGTGTAAAAGCAATTTTAAAACGACAGCGAACAGTTACAACCTCAGAAAAACAACCTTTAGTATTTAGTAATTTAGTTATAGATCCAGTACGCAGAGAAGTAAAAATAAATGACAAACTTATTTTATTAACGGCTCTAGAGTTTGATTTGTTACATTTTTTAGCTACTAGACCAGGAAGAGTGTGGCGTAGAGATGAACTTATTCAAAATGTTTGGGATTATGATTATGTAGGCGATCAAAGAGTTGTTGATGTTCACATAGGTCAAATTCGCAAAAAAATTGAAATAGATTCTGCTGAGCCTTCATTTATTCAAACAGTGCGAGGCGTTGGTTATAAATTTGAAGTTGATACTACTTCTAATGTTGTCTAATTTTAATGTGATTTTGAGAATAATGTAAAATTTCTGGTAACATAACTTTGTTTAAACTCTCTGCCTTACCTATAAGTACTGAAACATCAGCCAAAACAGTTACCCTAGCTAAAAAACTGCTAAAGGAAAAAATTAATGCGATTGCCCGAAAGTCTCTGCCTTGGTCAATCGTGAGCAAGCTAAGAACTAAAGTATGCTGCGCTACCAGACAAAAGATTAATCAAGATTGTCGACAATCTAGCTTAACAGCCTCATGCTAGTATTCCACAAGCTAGCGGAGATTGGGCAAATACTAAAACTACCTAGGATTTGCTGGAAATCTCCAATAATCGAGTTTGAAGACATAATTGAGGCACATCAAAAACAAACAGCGCAAAGATCTTCAAAGGAGAAAATATTTTGGGGGATTTTTGGCTCGCCGACATGATGGTTTTCCTGGGGTCAAAACTCTTTGGAGAGGGCTACAACGATTACATGACATTGTTTCTACTTGGAAGTTGCTACATTCCTCTGAGCATCAGAATTTATAGACTTATGGGTAAGGCATAGTTTTTAAATTAGAGTGTTGTTGATCGCTTTTTGAATTGCCTGCTGTTGCTCTGCATCATAATTCCAGCGTTCTAAAAAATTTTGATAATGACCTTGTCTAGTGTTGATAGCCTTTCGTAATTTTTGTAATTCTTGTTTGACTAATTGTGACTTAATTTGTTGGATTAAATTAGTAGTGCGTCTATAAACCTTTTGTGAACCTTCAACATTGTTTGGCTCATTGTTACGAGTATGGGTAATAATCATAGCTGAAGACATAGCCAGATTTTTAGTCAATAGTTCACTAATTATTTCAATCGACGATTTTAATCCATTGATAACTCCTACAGAAGGATTATCCGCCAAACACATATCACTTGTAAGATAAGAAACGAAAAAGCCCCGTCCACCATTTTTGGTGCTTATTATAGAAGATATTGCTTGTTCGATTTCGGCTTCACTCAATTGATTTGTGGTCATTTCGTTCATTAACAATTGAGTTGCTTGGATTGCCTGAGAAAATGACAATGATTTAGTTTTAGATGTATTAGCCATTGGTATAATGGTGATAAATAATAAATTAACGATTGAAAATAATAGTGGTTAAATCGTACGTCATACTAATTAGCTAAGACTCAAAAATTTTTCTAGTGCCTCAACCATTGTGGGAGGCCAACGACGAATGTTTTTGATCCAGTCTAAATCTTGATAGCGATTATCTAGACCGACTGCTGCAACCCAGTTACTTTCGGCTTCTCCTTGTTGTCCCTCTACCCACAAAACTGCTGCTAATGCTGCGCGCATATCAGAATACAGGGGATATTTACGAACCAAATTACGCATATTGCGAATAGATTCAGAGCGATCGCCGATTTGATACATTACTAAAGATGCATTCCCTCGTGCTATGGGAAAATTAGGAGCAATATTGGCAGCTTGTTGATAATCTTCTAGAGCATCTTGCCACTTTTCTTGTCCTGCTTTGGCATTTCCTCTATTGTTCAAGGCTACTGGATCTTGAGGACTAATTTCTAATACTTGATTATAATCGGCGATCGCTTTTTCCCAAAGCTTTTTTCCTTCATAAGCAATCCCACGATTAAGATAGGCATCAGGATATTCGGGGGCAATTTCTATGGAACGATTAAAATCGGCGATTGCCTCGGTAAGTTTGTATTGACCAATGCGAACATTACCGCGATTACTCCAAACAGCAGGATTATTAGGAAACTTATCTATTAACTCCGTCCAATAGATTTCTGCCTCAGCAAAATCACCTTTCTCAGAGGCTCGAAATGCTTTTTTGGCAATTTTCTCTCCTTGAGTAATTTGCTGTTCGCTCAAGTCAGAAACTTGATTTGTTAGTGCGTGGACAGACTCGATGTTACCACTGCATATCCAGAAAGAACAGATTAAAAATAAACTTATCAACCAATGGCTCATTATGCTTGCATTGTTTTAGGGCTTTATACCTACAATATAATATTTGTACTGTAATATTAAAAGTGTCAAAAAAATACATTAATATTTTTCTTTTTGAACTGAAAATATGACTTGCAAGCAAGGTTAAAATTTCCTGAGATAGATAATATTTGTTTACAATTAAAAAGCTTACCTACTTTAATTTTCAGCAATTTATTATTTATATCTAATGACTTTGATTCGTATCCCAGAATCTTGGGAAATATCAGAAAACAAAATTACGCCTTCCAGACTCTATTACAATCGCCGTAGATTTATTAAAACTCTTATTAGTGCAAGTATTGGGGCAAGTCTTTTGCCGCTAGCTGGTTGCCAATCAAAATCTTCTGGACTAGGAAAATCTGCCTCTGAGACGGCTTTAGAAAAAAGTGTTAATTTACCAAAAATAGATTCATTTACCAAAAATCCTAAGTTCATCAAAGTTGATCGACCGATAGCTGAAGAAAAAGTTGCAGCACAGTACAATAATTTTTATGAGTATGGCGGGACGAAAAGAATTTGGTTAGATGCGCAAAAGTTGCCTATAGAAAACTGGAAAGTAGAAGTAACTGGGTTAGTAAACAATCCTCGCACTTACGATCTTGACGATTTAAAACAGAAGTTTCCTTTAGAAGAAAGAGTATATAGATTTCGCTGTGTAGAAGCTTGGTCAATGGTATTGCCCTGGATAGGTTTCCCCATGAAGGTTTTATTGCAAGATGTTGAACCAACTGCTAAGGCGAAATATGTTAGCTTTACCTCTTTTTATGATCCTGAGATTACTAAAGGACCAGGTTTTCATCTAGGTTCTTTACCTTGGCCTTATACTGAAGGGTTAAGAATTGAGGAAATGGCGAATGACTTAGCTTTCTTTGCTGTTGGTATTTATGGTCACGATTTGCCCAAACAACATGGCGCACCGTTACGTATGGTTACTCCTTGGAAGTATGGTTTTAAAGGGGCAAAATCGATTGTCAAAATTGAATTTATGGCAAATCAACCTGCTACTTACTGGAATACTATTGAGCCGAATGAATATGGTTTTGAAGCTAATGTAAATCCTAGTGTTCCTCATCCTCGATGGTCTCAAGCAACAGAAAAATTTATTAGTTCTGGCCCTGGTTTATCTTGGGAAATCAAAGAAACTTTGCCTTACAATGGTTATGGAGAATATGTAGCAAATTTATATGCTTAATGGTTTTCTTGAGTAATAAATATGTTGAGCTAGTTGAGGGTAAATCAAGATTATTATAGTTTCGTAGCAAAAAATATTATGTAGCATACAACATCTAAATTGAGCGTCATAAATAGAAGATAGTTGCACAATATTTAAGTTCTACCAACTAACCGATGGAAATTTTAGATAGCGATCGCCAAGGATGGTTTAGCCGAGGTAAAATCTTAGCCAGTTTAGGAAAACACAAAGCAGCTTTAACTTGTTATGAGCGAGCTATGAAAATCAAGCCTAACTACTATAAAGAATGGATTGAAAAGGGTTTGATGCTTGAACTAGTAAGATGTTTGGCAGCAGCAGAACATTGCTTTGATCAAGCTTTGGGAGTCTTTGATAGCAAAATGGTAAATGCTGTCGAGCACCTACCACAAATTTCTATTCCTGGTCAAAATGTGGCTAGTAGTTGTTATAATCGAGCCTGTTTTCAGGCATTACAGGGCAACGTCAACCAGGCGATCGCTTACTTACAACAAGCATTAAATTTAAATGATGCTAAGTACCGAGAAATGAGCCAACAAGACTCGGATTTTGACGATATTAGAGGTCATGAACTATTTCAAAAGGCTATTAAAAGCTGCTTAATCGTCAAGTAGCATTATAATATAATACTGAGTTGTTGCACGCCTTACAGAAAACCCTAATAATAACGTCAGTTCAATGAAACTAGAAATTTCGTAATTCATAACCTGAGAGATGCTTGCATTCCCTATTATTTCGTGGAAAAAATTGTAACTCCTTGCCGCCGAAATCAAGGGCATGTCTTTTGAGGAAACCTCAAAAGCTTGTATTGCCTGTCGAATTCCTTGCCTCACATTAATAAATAATAGGGAAGGAAAAATCAATTTTAGACCCTTTCCCTTTTCCCCACGTGCCACAATTTAGCTACAGATAGGCTGCAAAAGAGCGAAAAATAATTACAAATTTACTACAAAATAATTACTAATAATTACTATACTAATTGTTACTGAACTGATAAGTGAGAACCAATATCAGCAACACCAGTGACAATATGGGTAACCATGAAGATTAGCTTACAGTAAATATGATTAATTAATTTATATTCTGAACAGGATAACCCTAGTTTTTTCTTTGACAGCGTGATTTAACTTATATTTTGACGACTTTAATTAACTTTCTCTTAAAGGTTACTGCCATAAAAAACTGTAAACTATATCAGAATGCCCTATTAAACTAAGCTCTTGCACCTAGTGCACCTAAGTGTTAATCAATTTACGATCTTTGAGAAAGGAGTAAAGGTTAAGGAAAAAAGGGGGATAGATTGATGGGAACTGTCTTGATTATTGAGTTTTTAAGTACTGGTGTAAGATGTCAGTTGAACTTAGAGATGCCAAAATAGAGTCAGATGTCAAAATAGAATAGTAACTTGGTAGTAATTATGTAAGTTTTATTTGTCAATACCTGTTCTCATACTGAAATTCTACAATAAGCAATATTAAAAATATGGATATTACTAGCGATCTACACGTTATTGAAACTAGACCTTTGTTAAGCCCAGCATTTATCAAAAGCGAATTTCCTTTGCCCGAAACAGCTGCCAAATTAGTCACTCAGACTCGTAACCATATCCGTAATATTTTAGAGGGTAAAGACCAGAGAATTTTAGTAGTGGTAGGACCTTGTTCTATTCATGATGTTGTAGCAGCCAAAGAATACGGACAAAGACTAGTTAAATTGCGATCGCAATTACAAGATCAGTTAGAAATTGTGATGCGGGTCTACTTTGAAAAACCCCGTACTACTGTAGGTTGGAAAGGATTAATTAATGATCCTCACCTAGATAATAGCTACGAAATCAACACAGGTCTAAGAACAGCTAGGGAATTATTATTAGATTTAGCCAATATTGGTTTACCCGCAGCTACAGAATTACTTGACCCCATTACGCCACAATATATCGCTGATTTAATCTGTTGGACAGCTATTGGGGCAAGGACTACAGAAAGCCAAATTCACCGCCAAATGGCTTCGGGGTTATCTATGCCTGTAGGTTATAAAAACGGGACAGATGGTAGCTTTTCTGCCGCTATTAATGCCATGCTTACAGCTAAAATTTCTCACCATTTTTTGGGCATCAACCAAGATGGACTGGCTAGTATTGTTAAAACTACAGGTAATCCTGATGGACACTTGGTATTAAGGGGTGGCGCGATCAAACCTAATTATGAAGCTAATGATATCGAAGCAGCTAGTAATGCTTTAATACAAAAAGCAATGAATTCCAATTTAATGATTGATTGTAGCCATGGAAATAGCAGTAAAGACTATAATAAACAGTCTGTTGTTCTCGAAAACATTGCACAACAGATTAAAGCTGGCTCATCTCACATTATGGGAATAATGATTGAAAGTCATTTAATAGAAGGAAATCAATCTATAGCTAACGATGGTAAACCATTAGTCTATGGTCAAAGTATTACTGATGCCTGTGTTAACTGGGAGACAACCGAACAGATGCTCCATTCTCTAGCTACTGCTGTTACTCAAGGCAGACCTGAAGTTAAGCAAAATATGGCTTCTGCGGCAAGACAATAATTGCACTTACTCGATGGATACTGTTGCATTAACCGAATCACAACAAAAACAGCTAATTGAAACTGCGAGTAAAGCTTTAACTAGTGCTTACGCGCCATATTCTCAGTTTCGGGTTGGTGCGGCAGTATTAACGACAACGGGAAAAATTTTTGCAGGTTGTAATATAGAAAATGCTTCCTATGGTTTGAGTATGTGTGCCGAAAGAAATGCGATCGCCAATGCCATAATGGTAGAAGGAAGCGATACAATAAAGATAACAGCGATCGCTGTAGTTAATAGCCAAAACATTCCCTGTTCTCCTTGCGGTGCTTGTAGGCAAGTAATCTGGGAATTTGGTCAAAAAGCTCAAGTAATTTTTCTGGGAAGCAAAGGGTGGCAAAATTCAACTATAGGGAAATTGTTACCTGAAGGATTTTCTCTTTAGATACGGTTTCTAAAGTCCTCTCTTAGCTATATCCTAGAAAAGCTAACCATCAACCAATCAAATCTCTCCATGAAGTCATATCTCGCCGCCGCTATTCAAATGACCAGCAAACCCAACCTAGAAAAAAACTTGGTTGAGGCAGAAGAATTAATCGAACTAGCAGTACGTAAGGGCGCAGAATTAGTTAGCCTACCCGAAAATTTTGCTTTTTTAGGGAAAGAGGTAGATAAAGTTGCTCAGGCAAAAGAAATTGCCGTAAAAACAGAGCAATTTCTGAAAAAAATGGCCCAGAGATTTCAGATTACGATTTTAGGTGGTGGTTTTCCTGTACCAGTAGCAGATAATCCTACTAAAGCCTATAACACGGCAATTCTGGTTACTCCCGATGGTCAAGAAGTAGCTCATTATCAAAAGGTTCATCTATTTGATGTTGATGTTCCTGATGGCAATACTTATCAAGAATCTAGTACTGTCATGGCTGGGAAGGAAATACCTCCTATCTATAATTCAGAACGTCTTGGTAAGTTAGGACTATCTATCTGTTACGATGTCCGTTTTCCCGAATTTTACCGCTATTTATCTGGTAAAGGCGCAGATGTCCTGTTTATCCCTGCCGCTTTTACTGCTTATACTGGTAAAGATCACTGGCAAGTATTATTACAGGCAAGAGCGATCGAAAATACCTGTTATGTTATTGCTCCAGCCCAAACAGGCAATCATTATGAACGTCGCTATACCCATGGTCACGCTATGATTATCGATCCTTGGGGCGTAATTTTAGCTGATGCAGGAAGCACCCCAGGAGTAGCAGTAGCAGAAATTAATCCTCATCGTTTACAACAGGTACGCCAGCAGATGCCTTCTTTACAGCATAGAGTGTTTGTTTAACAAGGCAATTTATTGAGAATTAATTCAATTTAATTGTCGCAATCAGAAGGAGTAACTTGTACTCTAGCAATTAGATTACGAGTATTGTCATAGTAGTTAAAATTAAGCATTACTCCATTTTCTGGAAAAATTTGCGTTGTGGGATTAGTACAAATACTATTAGTCAGAGGTTTACGAATATTTCGAGCAAATTGCGTACCATCAATCTGTGTGGTAGAGTAATTAACTAGAGTATAGTTATAACTCAGTATTTTTCCAGGCCCTGCAAAAGAAGAATCCCACTGAGTATTTTGATCGATCATCAGGGGTAAATTCTTATTCATCATGTTAGCAGTTTGAACTAAAAGCTCAGAAATGTTTTCTTCGGCTTGAGCAGAAGTTTGCCAAGTCAGAGTTACGGTACTAGCAAATAAAGCTATACTAAGCAGTGATTTCGCTTTAATCTTAGCAGTAAGCATAATTTTGATTGTTAAAATACTTAGGTGTTAAAAGTAGTTGCTTTGTATTTTATTTGCTATCAAAATTTTTAGCACTTAATACAGTTACAAATCTGTTGTGATCTCGAGCCAACTTTCATCAGTCTGTTACTTATATTTAAAATGTCCATCTCGAGCTGGAATTTTCTATTGCCGAATCTTAATATTCATTAAGAAATTTTGCTAATTCATAAAGATATTATCGTTACCTCGTCTTGATGGTGGTGCGACAACACCTAATCAAGATAGTCTGAGTGAAGCAGTTTTTTTATTTAATTTTTAATCACCCAATGACCGCTATAAATACTAACTCAACCAATAAATCTCAACCTTCAACCCCTCCTGCTGACTCCCAAGAAAGAGTTAGTCAGTTTATGAAACAGCTACAGGATGAAATTTGTGCTGGACTAGAACAAGTTGATGGAGGTGGCAAGTTTAAGGAAGATAGTTGGTCAAGAGAAGAAGGCGGTGGCGGACGTTCCCGTGTGCTAACAGAAGGCGGTCTTCTAGAACAGGGTGGAGTCAATTTTTCGGAAGTTTGGGGCAGTCATTTACCCCCTTCAATTCTCAAACAACGTCCTGAAGCAGAAGGACATGGTTTTTATGCTACAGGAACTTCGATGGTATTGCATCCCCGTAGCCCTTATATCCCTACAGTTCATCTTAATTATCGCTATTTTGAAGCTGGCCCTGTTTGGTGGTTTGGAGGTGGTGCAGATTTAACCCCCTATTATCCTTTTGCTGAAGATGCATCCCATTTCCATCGCACTTTTAAAGCAGCTTGCGATCGCCATAACCCTCAATATCATCCTGTATTTAAACGTTGGTGTGATGAATATTTTTACCTCAAACACCGTCAAGAAACTAGAGGGGTAGGGGGATTATTCTTTGATTATCAAGATGGTACAGGAGAATTATATAAAGGTCCTCATCCAGATAAAGCTGCAGCAGAATATAGTAAGCAGTTAGGGAAAATTGAACATCGCACTTGGTCAGATTTATTTAGCTTTGTTCAAGACTGTGGTAAAACATTCTTGCCCGCATATTTACCGATTATTGAAAGACGTAAAGATCTTGAATATGGCGAAAAAGAACGTAACTTTCAGCTATATCGTCGCGGACGTTATGTAGAGTTCAACTTAGTATATGATCGCGGTACTATTTTTGGCTTACAAACCAATGGGCGTACTGAGTCGATTCTCATGTCTTTACCACCTTTAGTTCGTTGGCAATACAACTATCAACCAGAGCCCAATACTCGGGAAGCAGAATTGTATGAGACTTTCCTCAAGCCTCAAGATTGGGTTAACTGGCAACCTTCTTAGACAGGACTTACATTTTATATATAGCACTAGGTTTTTGCTTCAGACTGGGAACAGGGGTCCAATAAACTAGTACAAAGTAGGACAGGCGCGGACGGGGGCTTGTATTATGAGAAATCTATTTGGCTACGTAACTTCTTGGTTTATTGAAGCCCCCATTCGCGGACGAAAATCCCCCAACAGCGCGATTGCACATGGCGTTCGCGAAGCGCGTCCGAAGGACGTAGGACTCGGAAACATCGCCGTGTCTCGCGCTCAATTTTTAAGCAAAAAATAGTATAAAAATACTTTTTAAAGGGGTATGTATGTCCGCCAAGGGAAAAAATTATCGGCTTAAAACTCTTACACCCCCGAAGCCTGTTCTACTTTGTCTATGTTTTCTCTCGGGGCAAAGGTTAAAGGATTTTGTTACAGTTATTCTCAAAGTCTTCTGAGAATTAGTGCTGGATTAGAAAATCCTTTTGCCAAAATAAAAATGGTAGAATACGGAAGATCGACTATTTTAAACTCTTAAATTAGATTTCATATAGCACCTTTAAAGTGCAAAACGTCCATTGTATGTGGCAAAAAAGTACGTTCTGGAGTAATCCCCAGTTGTTTCAAGCAACTTTTGATGCTTTTTCTAGTCAAATTGCTCTGCTTGATCGAGCTGGCGAAATTATTGCGCTTAATCAAGCGTGGAAAAACAATTCAATCAACAGTTGTCTGGCAAAAAATACGAAGATCGGAGATAACTACTTAAGTATATGTAAGACTATAGTTGGTAGTCAGCAAAAGTTAGCTGATTTAATTGCTACAGAAATTAGGGCGATCGCTAACTCCGAAAAAACAGAGTTTGAAATTGACTATACTGACGATCATCTTGACCAAAAAAACTGGCTAGTTATTCAGATTAGACAAGTCAAACAAGGAGACTGGCTTGGATTGTTGGTAGTCCAGAAAAATATTACTCAATATATGCAGACAGAATTATCTTTACGCTCTGTAGTTGAGGGAACGGCTGCCGTAACTGGTAAAGATTTTTTTTATTCTTTAGTTTACCATTTAACTTGTGCGCTTTCAGTTCAGTATGCTTTCGTCACAGAATGTTTAGAAGAAGTTTCACCTGAGCGCGTTTGTACTTTAGCCTTCTGGCGCAAACAAAATTTTGGTCAAAACTTTGAATATAGCCTAGCGAATACTCCTTGCGAGCGAGTCATCGGTGGCACAACTTGTCATTATCCCAGAAATTTACAGCAAATTTTTCCTCAAGACTATGATTTGATCAAATTAAATGCCGAAAGCTATGTTGGTGTTCCTCTAGTGAACTCATCGGGCAAAATTTTGGGACACTTAGTTGTAATTGACGAGCGTCCCATGGAAGATGGTTCAACGAAACTGGCAATCTTGAAAATCTTTGCAGCAAGAGCAGCAGCCGAACTAGAACGTCAAAAAGTAGAAAAACAATTAGCTCATGATGCTTTGTACGATCGCCTGACTGATTTACCCAATCGTCACTTATTAAGTAATCATCTTCATCGAGCCTTGGAAAAATATCGACGCGATCGCAATCACCAATTTGCGGTTTTTTTTCTAGACTTAGATCGTTTTAAGTATGTTAATGATAGTTTAGGTCATAAAAGTGGCGATCTGCTTTTAGTGGGAATTGCCCAAAGATTAAAAACTTGTTTGCGTGCCAGCGATATCTTAGCCAGACTAGGAGGCGATGAATTTGCGATTTTACTCGAAAACATTCAAACTTTAAATGAAGCGACCAAACTAGCAGAGAGAATTAAACAAAGTCTTGAATCTCCATTTCATTTAGGCATACACGAAGTTTTTACTAGCGTCAGTATTGGGATTGCTTTTAGTGAGCCTGGCATAGATTCTCCAGAAGAATTATTACGCAATGCTGATATTGCTATGTATAAAGCTAAAGCTTTGGGCAAAACTAGGTATGAGTTATTCGACGATACTTTACATATTCAAGTAGTTAATCGGCTGCGTCTAGAAACTGATTTTCATCATTCTCTCGACAGAGGAGAATTCCGACTGCATTACCAGCCGATTGTTTCTTTAATTGATGGCAGAGTTACCGGTTTTGAAGCTTTAGTACGCTGGCAACATCCCCAAAGAGGTTATGTTTCTCCAGAAGAATTTATTCCTTTAGCAGAAGAGACAGGAATGATTATTCCCCTGGGATGGTGGATTTTGCAAGAAGTTTGCTATCAGCTAAGGGAGTGGCAAATTCGGTTTAATAATTCTAGTTTGACGATGGGAGTTAATATTTCTCAAAAGCAATTTTCCCAACCTCGCCTCATCGATTCACTACTGCAAATTTTTCAAACAACTGGATTAGAAGCTCAAAGTTTGCAGCTAGAAATTACTGAAAGTCTGCTCATGGAAAATACTCAAGCAACTATGGAAACTTTGAGGCAATTAAAAGCTTTGGGTTGTAAGTTGCATTTAGATGATTTTGGTACGGGTTATTCTTCTTTAAGCTATCTTCACAGCTTACCGATTGATGTACTTAAAATTGACCGCTCTTTTGTCGAAGCGATTGATTCTGAGGGTAATAATAGTCAGATTGTGGAAGCTATTTTGATGATGGCTAAAAGTTTAGGCTTAAAAGCGATTGCCGAAGGAATCGAAACTGAAACTCAACTAGCTAAATTACAAACTTTTCAGTGTCTCTACGGACAAGGCTATTTGTTTGCTAAACCGTTAGAAGCGCGATCGCTTTCTACCTGGTTAAATCATTGGGCTGATTGTCGGTCTTCTTTTTTTGCTTCAACAACTAGATAAAATTACATATTGCTGGGAACTATTTTTACCTAAATATTTTTACTTAGAAAGTATTTTATTTAAGTATTGCTACTCAAGTTTTGACATTTAAATATTTGAGTTTCAGTAAAAACCTCATTATCGAATCAAAAAATCAAAGTTACTGTTTGATTGTTCCAGTATTTTACTTAGGCAATCAATGGGTACTAACACTGAATCTTACGACAATCATTTCAGAAAGACTTCTAAAAGCGAATATCAGGTTGCAGTTATCGGTGCTGGACCTCAAGGTATTCTTTATGCTTCTTGGCTCAAGCAAGCACGCCCTCAACTTGATGTAGTGGTTTTAGAAAGAGAAGAAAAACCCAAATTCAAAATTGGTGAAAGTACTCTTTCGGGCTTTTGTAAAGCATTACGTTCTGTAGGAATCTCGCAAGAAGCTCTTGAGCTATTGTTTTTTCCCAAAAATGGCTTAGGTTTTTTTCATGTTGATGAATCTATTGAAAATGTTGCCGAAGCACCAGAGTATATTTTAGAAACATTTGATGAAACTTTTCAGGTTGAACGACGTTTACTTGATGGTTTATTGATTGCCAATGCTCGTCGCTTGGGAGTAGAAGTAATTCAAGGTGCGCGGGTAGATCTGGCTAGTTCTCAACTGAGCGATCGCGGTAACACAATTGCTTATCGTCATCAGCAACAAAAATACAAACTCAAATCGAACCTAGTAGTAGATGCTAGTGGCCCTGCCAGCGTGATTGCCAGACATCTTGGTTTGTACAACAAAGAAGATGTATGTTTTCAAAGCAATGCAGTTTGGGGCTATTTCAAAAACGTAAATCGTCTCGGCGATCGCCAAGACTGGCAAAATTTAGCCCAGTTTAGTCGCGACGAGTATACCCAACATTTCTGCTTCCGTGAAGGTTGGATGTGGTACATTCCGCTAATTTCTTGGGAAAACGTACCCGATGCTCAGAGTGACTCAATGTTAAACCGTTTTATTGGTTCAGAGGAATTGCCAACCAAAGAAGAACTGGCTACTCTGCATGGATGTCCTGAAGAGGATGTGGTCAGTATTGGTATGGTCTTGCGCCAAGACCGCGATCCTAAATTTGCTCAAGGTCGCCAAGTCGCTTTCGATCATTATGCTAACAAATACCCAGCCATTAAGGAAATGCTTGAAGGTGCAGAACTAATTTCCGATCTTTATGGCACTGAGCAACCTTTAAGAGCGCGTGCTAACATTCGTGGTTATGCCGAACAAATTACTGGGGACGGTTGGTTGAGCATTGGCGAAGCTGCCTTTTTTGTCGATCCTCTAATTTCACCAGGTTTAACTGGTGGGGTAGCGACGGCTTATTTTGCGGCTCAAAGCACTATTAGAGCTATTGATAATAACAACTTCTCTCGTCAGAATTTTGCTGATTACGAATCTTTTGCTCGTAAACTTTATGAAGCTTTAGAGCGAGACAATCAGCTAGTCTATATGTCTTTCAATCACCCCGAAGCCCTCAAGTTAATTCAACGTTTCCAAGAAATTGATGCTCGAAGACACTTCAATCAGCATATTGTGTCCGACTACTCTTTAGCGGATACCAATGTTTGGGGAATTCTCAATCCCATCTATCAATCATTGCAAAAGCAGCTTTGGCAAATCATGCGTCAAGCTGAGATTACTGTAGGCGAAGGTAAAGCAGTCAAAGAGCAATCCATTGAAGACTACGAATTCATGGTGTCACAAATTCAAGCTTACTTAGCGAATTATTTAGATAATCACTTGGAATTAACCCCATACATTATTCAAAATGAAGCAACTGAGGAGTTAAAAACTGAGTTGGTTTGTATTGACTAGTTTCTTGGTTTTCGATTAAGTACCTTTTACTGCGCTTTTGGGTTGAGTAGAACACACAAGTTTAATCTGAAAAGCTAATAGCTAATAGCTAAAAACTAGTTAATCAACAACTTAGTCTATCAAGCATGAAAACTGCTGTAAATATCTTTTATCAGATAAAAATAAAAGATCAAAGATACTTTTTGACAAAATCGTTGTCTAATATGGCTATTTAATCAAATTCATCAAAGTTGTGAGGAGGAATTTAAAAAATGCCAGTACCAGAGTGGTTAAGAACAAAAGAAATTACTGCCCGTTTTCGGGTTAGTCAAGAAGATTGGCAACCAGTGAAGATTCTACTGAATGAGAACGGAGGTAAATATGTAACTCCTAGTGGTGATGAAGAAGGAACATTTGAATATGTTGCTCATGGCGATCATCCTTCAGGAGGAGAAGTGCTAGTTTTACACTGGTTAGAACATAAAGGTCCTCTAGAAGGAAATACAGGCATAGATACCTTATGGTTGCAACCCCAGGGTGAAACAATTAAAGTTTGTGGTACATTTTTTCTTGACCACAGCCAGGATTATGGTGAAATAAGTGGATAACGAACAAGTCCAATTTAAATAGCCAGTTGCTCAATATTCTTGGTATATCTAGCTAGAACGGTAAATTTACTTTAGGCTTTATAAAACTCAACTGTTCTTCCTGCTAAATCAGCAACTCTATCAATTAAAGCTTGACGTTGTTGTTCATTCATAGCCACAAAAGAATTAGCTAGATCGATTTTCTCTTGCATCTGTTGAGGGCTATTGAACCCCGTAACTAAAACACTCACAGGCAAAGACCAAGCAAAATGAACTGCTTGGGCAATACTAACTCGATTAGGCACAATTTTGGGATTGTCTCCATGCTGTCCGTGAGAAGAACCCCCAAAAAAGCCCCCATTGGCTAAAGATTTCATGGCGATCGCGCCAACATTCCGTTCTACTAATTTTGGCAGCACTTGTTTAATAAAGCTGGAATAATTAGGATCGGCAATATTAATCGGCATTTGACAAGTATCAAAAATATCCGACTGTTCCAGAACTCGCAGATGTGCTTCTGGTTGAGTATGTCCAGTAAAACCAATATGACGGACTTTACCAGATTCTTTTGCCTCCGCCATTACTTCAAACACTCCATTGGCAATGCGATCGTCAACATCTGTTGGGCTTGCTACTGTATGAACTTGCCACAAGTCAAGATAATCAGTATTCAATCTACGCAAAGAGCTTGCTAAATCATCGCGAGCATCTTTAGCATTACGAGCAACGGTTTTTGTCATGAGATAAATGACATCCCGATATTTAGGAGTTAGTAATTTACCCATACGAGTTTCACTACCCCCAGACTGATACATTTTAGCCGTATCGAAAAAACGCACCCCACCTTGGAGCGCAATTTCAATGGTTGCTTGTGCATCTTTTTCACTTAAGTCTCCTAAATGCGCTCCTCCTACACCAAGCATAGTTACTGCTTCGCCAGTGCGTCCTAAAGTTCTGAGGGGTAATAATTTACCTAAGCGATCGCTATTTTGTGTTTTGTCTTGAGCATTGGTTTGAGAAGAAAGTAAAATCCCTGTGGTGAAACCTGCCAGCCATTTAAGTAAAGAACGTCGCTCCATATGTCTAAAACCTCAATGTCTTTAAAATAATTCTACATTGGCTCAAAAATTGGCTCAAAAGCGATTGGCTCTGCCACCTCGCTCCACGAGATCGCCCTCTAGGTGTTGCCAGAGCGTAATCACTTAAGTTGATGGATAACTCCTCTAAGTTAAATCTGCTAATTCTTCCTGACTTCTGCTAATTTTAATTTTG
>JASJDX010000525.1 GCA_030064975.1 Pleurocapsa sp. MO_192.B19 | reverse complement strand
GGTGACTACTACTCTAACAAGTTTGAATTGAGGGGTAAATCTTCTGACTCCGAACTCCGAACTCCGAATTTCGAACTTTTTTGAGCATCCATCATTTCAAAATTGGCAGACTACTACTTTCTTCGGGAGACAAGTAGGTGAGATCGAACGCTCTCTCTGAATATAGGGTTTAACCAGCTCTCAAAAATTGAGAACCTCAGTTAAGAAGAGAGATAGTTAACTACAAATTCTATTTAAAGCCACAAGAATGTTATTTTAGGAATTAGTAGTCCCTGAAATCTCTAGCAAATAAAGATTAGAGATAATATAAACTAAAAACACAATGTCTCAAGCACCAGATCAATATCTTTCTTCAGAAGAATCAGCAGATGTGGATGCCGCTTTGCTTTCATCCGCCGAAAAGTTTCTTACCCGCTTAACCATCTCTTCTCAAAGATTACTCCAGACCATTGCTAAAGACTCTCAAGTTTCAGTAGAAGAACTAACTCATCATCAAATTATTCAATGGTTTGAGAATGAGAGTAAAATTAAGCGCGAACAAGGAGACGATGCTGGCACTTTGAAGTGGTAATTTTTTCTAGGGCGGAATTACTTCAACCCCCTACAATAGAACGTAAATTTAAATATAAAATTCTCGCTCTGAGCAATAGTTAGTCGTTATGCAAACTCTGGATAATCCTAATCTTACTAACACAACAGCTTTTGATACTACTATCCATAGAAGGAAAACTCGTGCTGTAAAAGTTGGTGACATCATTATCGGCGGTGGCAACCCTGTAGTGGTGCAGTCGATGATTAATGAAGATACATTAGATATCGATGGCTCAGTAGCAGCAATACGCCGTCTACATGAGATTGGCTGCGAAATAGTACGGGTGACAGTCCCTAGTATGGCTCACGCCAAGGCTCTAGCAGAAATTAAACAAAAACTAGCTCAGACTTATCAACCAGTTCCCTTAGTTGCCGATGTACATCACAACGGGATGAAAATTGCTCTAGAAGTTGCCAAGCACGTTGATAAAGTCAGAATTAATCCAGGGCTATATGTTTTTGAAAAACCTAAAAGCGATCGCACTGAATATACACCCCTAGAATTTGCGGAAATTGGGGATAAAATTCGCGAAACTCTAGAACCTCTGGTTATCTCCTTACGAGATCAGGGTAAAGCGATGCGGATCGGCGTCAATCATGGTTCTTTATCAGAAAGAATGCTCTTTACCTACGGTGATACCCCCGAAGGTATGGTAGAGTCTGCACTAGAATTTATCAAAATCTGCGAATCTCTCGATTTTTACAATATTGTTCTTTCCCTCAAGGCTTCCCGTGTTCCTGTAATGCTGGCAGCATATCGCCTAATGGTACAAAGAATGAACGAATTAGGGATGGAATACCCTTTACACCTAGGTGTTACCGAAGCTGGTGATGGTGAGTATGGCAGAATTAAATCTACTGCGGGTATTGGTACTCTTTTAGCTCAGGGTATTGGTGATACTATTCGTGTTTCGTTGACCGAATCTCCTGAAAAAGAAATACCTGTCTGCTATAGTATTCTGCAAGCCTTAGGATTGCGTAAAACTATGGTGGAATATGTCGCTTGTCCTTCCTGTGGTCGCACTCTATTTAATCTAGAAGAAGTACTACATAAAGTCCGTGAGGCTACTAAACACTTAACTGGTTTAGATATTGCTGTCATGGGTTGTATTGTCAATGGCCCTGGAGAAATGGCAGATGCCGACTATGGTTATGTGGGTAAACAACCAGGTTATATTTCTCTCTACCGTGGTCGCGAAGAAATTAAAAAAGTTCCCGAAGATCGAGGAGTTGAAGAATTAATTAATTTAATTAAGGCTGACGATCGTTGGGTAGAACCAGAAATTTAGCAACACTAACTCCCATGCGCGAGTTAGCTTGGTTTGTCCTTCCTGAGCAGGGTGTCTTGCAGACATTGAGCAATTCTGCAGGCTGCCCCTGCTTCTCCCATACGGCGTTTACCATTGAGGGCAATTTCTGTTAGTAATTGAGGGTTGTTAATTACTTTAGCGATCGCTAACCCGACCTGGTTCGGACTTTCCACCATAATGATGGAGCAACCAAGCAGACGAGATTGGGCTTCAGCAAAGGCATAGGTAAACTGGGGTCCCTCTCCTGGTATAATTACTGCGGGCTTGCCTAAACCGACAAATTGCTCCGTTGCTGTTCCTGCCATGGCGATCGCAATATCTGCTCGTTGTAACAACTGTGGATAACTATTTTGGCTCAAAATCAAAGTGGCATTGTCTTGAGTTAACGTTGCATTCTGAGCTTGTTCAGCTTTGAGCCGCCAGCTATGAGTAACGGCGTATTCTAAAAACGGTTTGAGGTTTAAGGCTGGAGCGATCGCACCTAAAAATTCTAGTCGATCTTGTTTCAAAGCTGGCAGTAATTCTGATACCGCAGCTAAAATTTTCTCCCAATTATTTAAGGCTTCTGGCATTCTAGAGCCTGGTAACAACAGTACATTTAGTATGTTTGGCTGTTCTACTGCTTTGGGTTTACTTTCTGCTACGATCCCGTCGATCATGGGAT
Organism: Pleurocapsa sp. MO_192.B19; assembly: GCA_030064975.1. Classification (GTDB taxonomy): domain Bacteria; phylum Cyanobacteriota; class Cyanobacteriia; order Cyanobacteriales; family Xenococcaceae; genus Waterburya. The sequence continues at coordinate 2,584 of JASJDX010000525.1, read as the reverse complement.
TACCCAAATCATAGGCGGGAATTGACCACTGTTGTAGAATTTCTGTGGTTAAGCTATCTCTAGGAAAGACGGCTTTGCAAGCAGGACGACTCATTAACCAACGCTCCCAGGGAAGATATACCGAACCCAAATTTTTCTCTAACCAAGAAGTGTTGGCTAACCAATCTGTTTCGTCTCGCAGATAATATTCTGATTTAGCAGTACCAACAAAAGCATAATTAGCTTTGCTCAAATAAGCATATAGCAAAGGTACAATATCTCCCACTGCTAAAATGCAACCTTCTCCTTTACCCCACTGACGCACTAATTTAAGTTGTTCTATGGTTAACTGGATCAAACCACCGCGAACATCTTGCCACAGAGGACTCCCCCCCTTGTAAATAAATCCACCAGAAGGCATTTGTTGCACTCTACCCGCGATCGCTATATTTAATTTCTGGTAGGCGTAACCTTGTCCGACAATGGGTAAAGCAGTTAATTCTAGTTCGTTGGTAACAATTTGTAATTGTTCTATAATACGAACAGCAATTTCGTCTTCTCCATGACCATTACTGAGAACCAGCAGTTTCATTCGATTTTGACTTATTGGCCTGGCTCTGTTTATAACAAGTTAATGATATTTCTGATTGTTGCCATTAATTTATCCATTACACTGCTCAATATTTATATAGCGATTAGAATTTGGCAAGTACGGCTGATAACAGCCAAAATTACTGCTATCTTAATTAACTATGAAAGCTATTTTCATGTTGTGTTGAATGTTGCCCCCCAAGTAATTTATCAAGGGCAAAATAACATTTATCAAGTTCGCCAACGCTATCAGCTATTGCAATTGCAAGCAACAAAAATTAGACAACTGATTTGGCTATTGAATTGGAGTTACCGAATTTGGCGTAGAATTTAGAAAAATATTTGCTTGATAGTTTTTACACGGATACCAAGCGAGATTCGGCAGTATCTTTGATCAAATTTATCTTAGACTGAAGATAAGTATTTAAAATTGTACGCTCTTTATCGGCTAAAGGGTTTTGAGAATCAAGGCGATTTAATAATCGTTGGATCAATTCTGCCTCACCAATTTCTAAAATTTCTGAAGCATTGATATTTTCAATTAAATTCCAGATTTGGCGTAATAATGTAGTATTCAATTTGCTTCACCTTTTGATACGTTATGTTGGCTAAGATCAGTCTTGAACTCTGACAACACTATAAATTTTAATCTACTCAGCATAAATCTAAAGAAAATATTTAGAATTAAGTCTGATATTCATACAAAGCTTAATATTAGGTTTTGATTGTTAACCTTAAAATCTATCAAATGTCAGAGGTCTATTTAAATTCAGGATGCTCTGTAGCGTTACAAGAAGTTCCAAGTTGGTTAACAGCAGTAATGAGTTGATATAAACGACCTAAGTTTCTCTGATTGAAATAAAAGATTAAGCGAGGTAAATTAAGCGTTTCTGTATCTTGTCGTTCTTCTGGTAAGGCGGTAGTTTGGCAAATTTCTCCCTTACTCAGAATATCAGTAAAATCTTGATTTAACTGTTCTACTTCTGCACTACTTAATTCTAATTTGAGACGCATCACGAATAGCTTACCGACATAGCGACTGGAATGGTAAACCCTGTAGAAGTCTTTAATAGTTTGACAGGCTACGTCTAATTGATCGGTAATAGTATAAAGACTAAAATCATCTGGGCTAATTAAACCTTTTTCTTTGAGCTGCTTGCAAATATAGTTGTTCCAAGAATGCCAGTAATCTCCCCCTGGCTTATCAACTAGTACTAGGGGTACAGGACCATATTTTCCTGTTTGACAAAGAGTTAAAGTTTCAAAAGCTTCGTCTTGTGTGCCAAAACCACCAGGAAAAAGTGCGATCGCATCGCTTTCCTTGAGAAAAAATAGTTTGCGAGTAAAAAAGTATTTAAAATCGATTAATTTATGATCGCCGTCAATTAAGGTATTAGCACTTTGCTCAAAAGGGAGCTGAATATTAAGACCAAAGGAATTAGCACGTCCTGCTCCTTCATTTCCTGCTTGCATAATTCCTCCTCCTGCTCCTGTAATTACCATAAATCCTGATTGGGTAATACAACGGGCAAAGTCCACCGCCATTTTATATTCCGCTTGTTGGAGAGAAGTTCTCGCCGAACCAAAGATAGAGATTTTTCGGGTATGGCGATAGGGATAAAATCTGTTAAATCCTTGTTCCAAATCTTCTAGAGATGCAGTTAAAATTTTCCAGTCAAGACGTTCTGTATCTTCTTCCGCAATCCTCAGTAATACTCCTAAAGCTCTTTGAATTAATTGACGGTGAGGATGGTTTGACAAGCCAGAAAGTAACTCTTCTAGCTGCTGATTTAGTAATTCTGAGTTATCAAAAGAAGATAAAGCCATAATTTAGTGTAATAAAGATTGATGTTGAGTATCAGTTAGTAACTGACATTCCGCACATCACCACCACAGATTGAGTAATCTAAATGTACTAGCCTATGGATAGCGATAAATACATATTAACTACTCTACAGAATGAGCGTATTTATGTTCTTTTACCCTACCGATAGCGTCTGCGGAATGTGGGTTA
>JASJDX010000524.1 GCA_030064975.1 Pleurocapsa sp. MO_192.B19 | reverse complement strand
TTGCTTGGTATGAGGGTGTGCCTTTGGCTAAAACTCGCGTATCTTCTTTTGCCAAGTTAGCTCCTGATTAATAGAGACGATTTCAGATTTTTAGCGATCGCCTTTTGGGTCTTATGTTAAGTTCGTCAGCAGTATCAGCTTTTATTCTGCCCCCGCTCCCAGATTGTTCTCCAGCAGTTGTTATAGTTGTCCACGCTGCAAATACTTCATTATTACGCCTTACTTCTTCTCCTCCAATAAAAGCTATTATGGCGGCTAAAATAGCAAGTTGAGTCAAAATACTAATAGATGCTTGCCTTTTTATCCACGCATCAGCAGGCTCTAAAACACGCTTCTCCAATAAGTAATAAGGCTTGTAAATATTAGTAGGGATTCTTTTTAATTTCCACCAAAAGACTTTCCAACGATACTTTTCTAAATACAGCCTCGCTTCTATCCAATCACTTTTAGAAGTTCCACCTCTTCCTTCACGCTGGCGTTTTTTCCAGATGTCGTGTGCCTTAATCCTGATTAGCTCTTCTGGTATTTTTGAACGAGACCTACTCATCTCTCATTGCCAACGGGTGATACTTAAAGCTTAAAATAATGCTTTAACCAAATGTTTCTTTCTTTACTATTTGGAACTATTGACACTACCAACCAATCACTGAAACAGCTTTTTCCTTTGCTCTTGAGACATTTCAAGATACCTCCCAGATCGTTATGACCTGATATCTCCCACATAAGTTATAATTTTTTTCGAGAATAATTACTTAGACAATGCGAGTGGAATGAATTTTACAAACCACTCACATTGTTTTGATCAATTATTTAGCGATCGCAGTCACTTTTGATTCGGTAGTATTCGATGATGGTTTAGACTTTTTCTCTTTTTGCTTTATTGCCTTTCTTATGAATGATAGGACCTGCTACAGGTTGGCAGTGTTCGTCACGGGATTGATCGGTCTTTTTATCAGTCATTTTTAAATTTCCTCGTTAAATGTGTTGTCTAACTAGTTTAGCTATGTCTTCAGCAAGGTACGTACAGTCGAAGTTATCCACATCATACTTTCTGTAATAATCAGAACTGCTTTTATTGGTATGTCCCATAGATATTTGAACGAAGAGGTCAGGATCTCTCATACCTGGATACTCTTTGAAAGCCTTGAGCATAATAGCAGCGTAAAGGTCGCGACTATCTTTAAACTTTGTCAAACCACATTCTTTCAGGAATTCTGGAAAAGTTTGAGAGTATTTCTTACTGACTGTTGAGTTCTGCTTCTAACGGATTTTGTGGTAATAGCAAATCAAGAGTTAAATCACCTTCTTAAGACAAAACCTCTGTGATTGGGTAAAGTGTGGAAGCTGTTGGTCAATCAGAGGTTAAAACTATAGAATGAGAGACTCTATAAGAGGAGATAAGAGTATTTGTCTACCAGTCGAAAGCGAAAATCAATATCGAGAGATTATCTTTAAGAACGAAGTTTTTCGCCAATATGTGACTCAAATTGGTATCCAACATCCAGAAATCTTTCCTCCAGAGTTTGAGCTTGGCTTCTGGTTTCATGATTTTGTCTTCTCAACCAAACAGCAACTTCCCCTTCGTCGGATTAAACTCAAAGAGAACTCGAAGGTCTACCAACTGCGTCCTGACTTCATGATGCCTTATATGGGAGGAAAAACGGAAGAAATAGACAAACCAATGTACTTAAGGCAATTTGGCCTACCGTTTGAAGCTCTAGCTTACGTTTTCGGTCGTAATGCCATGTACTGGTATCGTATTTACCTGTCTCTGGGTCGAGCCTCCATCGTGGGAACGACAATCAAAGATGCTCAAAAACTGCCTCAACATCTGGTAGCGGATGAAAAACATAGTTGGTTAGCTAAAAACCGCGTTTATATTCCTACTACGGTAGCTAAAGGTTGTATTTTAGGAGTAGGGTTGACGGAATCAGCTAGTGGTAAAGCTTTAACTAAAGGATAGGTCGAATTTCAAGCTGAAGCTCGTCTTCTCGACCCTAATTATGTTCCTGTTACGGTCAATACCGATGCCTGGGATGGAACTAGACAGGCTTGGCTTAACCTGTTTCCTACTGTAACTTTAGTTTTGTGTTTTCGTGACTGAGGTGCTGAAAGTGCAGAAAGGAAGTCCAACTTATCGCCATTTACGAACCAAGCTCATTGGCAAGCTCTGGAAAGCTTACAAAGCGACAACGGCCTTAGAATTCTTAAAAGAACTGCGATTGGCTTTAATTTGTCGCAAAAAACACATCAGAAGAAAACGAACCCTTCAAAAAATGCGAAAATTATGTCGTCGTGCTGCTCAATTCAAAGTTGCTTACCAGTTTCCTCAAGCCCACCGTACTAGCAACATGCTCGATTGCGCTCCGCGCACTGGCTTTCGCCAATCGCGAGCAGGAATCACCAAGATCGCTTACTATATACGATGCAATATTTTCATGGTCATAAGAAGTCAGCAAAATTATATCTGCGTTCGATGGCATTGATCTGGAATTTCCATCCCTACGGCACTAGAACTCGTTCAAAATGCTCTACAAGAATATCACCATTTACCGATCTCAATGGCTTTAGCTATCATGATAACTGGCTTCATAATTTGTTGATTGCTAGTTCCATGAATGGTCGCAAAACCCTTCAAAATGATTGACCACAAAATCCGTTAGAAGCAGGACTCGCTCTGAATTCCGTTACGGTAAATTCTCCAGAGTAATTCCTCTCCCCGCACGCATCCAAAATACCAACGTTACCGCAGACTACAAAGACGGTATCCTCAATTTGACACTACCTAAGTCTGAATCAGAAAAAAATAAAGTAGTGAAAGTAAATCTTTTAGGCGAATCTGCCGAGTAATCTTCCAAGGATAACGAACGTAGTCATATTGATTAATAGTTTCACCCAGTTACGAACTTACGTTGACTGGGTTTTTTGTTGCAACTGCGATCGCTCTCTTTATCCAGTCATTTGTTGAATCAAAGATTCATCGGAGCTTAGGAACAAGAAATTAAAGCCAGATGTCTCTCTCTGCTTCAAGTTAAAAAAAAATTGCGCTCGAAAACAATTTTAGTTAGAGAAAATAGAATAGTATTCTGACTGAGAAACTGAATAGCTCCAGAACCTAATGTCAATATCATTTGCACGCTTATTATCTTCATCGCTGCTTTAAAAATCACTTTGTTATATAAAAGTAATATAAAGCATCACAGACAAGTGTGATCTGGCGCACAGTCAGAGCATATTGTGTAAAGAAAGTAATTAAAGTTAGCGTTGGCGATCGCCACTCTAGGACAAGATGAAATCACCCTCGCGATCGCACAGACAAGAATAAGCCTTGGCTGTAATCAACCAGGGCTTGAGTATAAGGTCTAAAACCGATGAAAAAGATTCTTTAGTAACCGTAGCCGTGAGGAAGGTATTGGTTTAGGTCAACTTGGTCTTGAATGTTAGTTTGAGTCGCATCTTGGTCGATTACGTTGAAGTTACCAACCGCAGCAGCTTCGTTAGCATTCTTTTGGACAGAAGTTTGAGCGTCAGGGTATGAGGGAACACCGTAAGCGCCCAAGTCTAATTGTTGTTGTAGGCTGTGTTGTGTAGCATCTTGGTCGATGTAGTTAGCAGTGCCAACAGCAGCAGCGGAGTTAGTGTTGTCTTGAATGCTAGTTTGTACGCCTTGAGCGAAAGCAGATAAAGGAGCGAAAGCGATAACAGTAGTTAAAAGAGCTAAAGTAGATTTTTTCATTGTTTTGTATCTAGTTAGAATCAAAATTAATGTGTTTTGCTTACATTCTCTAGATACCCTGGTTGTTTTTTTTATGCAGGTTTAACTCAGAGGATGTACGAAAAGTCTAAAATGTAACTCCTAAGTACAAATCAACTAGGAGTAATGACAAACAGAAAACCTTATTCCACAGATATCTCTAATCAACAATGGACTATCCTAGAACCGTTGATTCCAGCTCCTAAAACCGGTGGTCGTCCCAGAACAGTTGATCTGCGAGAGATTATCAATGCTATCTTTTATATTCTTGCTTCTGGTTGCGCTTGGCGGTTACTGCCTCACGACCTACCACCTTGGACAACTGTTTATCATTACTTTCGCTCTTGGCGTATTCAAGGAACTTGGCTCAAGATGAATCAGGTTCTGAGAGAACGAGTTCGTATTCAAGCTCAGAAGCATAAGACTCCATCAGCAGTAATTGTCGATAGTCAATCCGTCAAAACTACAGAAGTAGCTACAGAAGTAGGTTATGACGGTGGCAAACTGGTCAAAGGTCACAAACGACATATTTTAGTGGATACTTTAGGATTATTATTAGTCGTAATGGTTACAGCAGCTAACATAGCAGAGAAGAAGGGAGCTATCCAACTATTAGAGAAGATTAAAGATAAATTCCCTCGACTAGAGAAAATTTTCGCGGATGGAGGTTATCAAGGTCAAGATTTCCACAATCAGATACAAGATGATTACAATTTAGATTTAGAAGTAGTCAACCGTAATCAGAGCAAAGGTTTTAAAGTTTTACCTTGGCGTTGGATAGTCGAGAGAACTTTTGCTTGGTTATTTCGATATCGACGATTGACAATTGATTATGAGGTCTTACCTGAAACCGCTTAAGCATTCATCTATGCAGCGATGATTCGAATTATGGTTCGTCGGTTAGCGTAGCTTTTTAGACTTTTCGTACATCCTCTTAGTTTAACCCCTTTATCGCTAAAATTTACAGCTTACTTCGTCAAACTCTTGTTTTTCGCACAAGTTTTTTTTAACCTCTCCCAGTCACTGGGATGGTGATTGAGGTAATTTTTTAACCATTTACACCCCCTTTCTAACAGCTCATCCAAAGTTTCAATCAGCCACAACCTTACGGTGTGATCCCAGGAAGCCGTGGCCAGATACTTTCCATCTGGGCTGAATGCGACATTCCGTACTCCGCCCTTATGACCGATGAATTCCCGTACCAAGGTGCCATCGAGGTGCCATAGCCTTGCAGTGCCGTCAGCAGAGGCCGTAGCTACTAAATACTCCCCATCTTCACCTGGGCTGAATGCAACGCTGTAGACCACCCCCCTGTGCCCTGTGAATTCTTGCTTCAAGGTGCCATCGCGATGCCATAGG
>JASJDX010000523.1 GCA_030064975.1 Pleurocapsa sp. MO_192.B19 | reverse complement strand
GCACCCGAACCACGGTCAATGGCATTAACTAATGTACCACCACTGGAGTTAAAACTACCTGCGCCAGTTAAGAAGAAAGTATAATTGTTGCACTGCGAAGATTTAAAGGTGTTTAAATTGACAGTTTCCGCCAAAACATCATCTCCAGCAGTCGCTCCTGTAGCATTTAAAAAGACATTAGCGCTTAGCTTGGTAGTAGTAGAAAACTGATTATCTTCCAAGATAGCAACTTGATTTTCTAAAGTATCTACTTTATCTGCAACGATTGCCAGTTCTGCTGCAAAATCTTGGCTTAACCGTTGGACAGTCTTTAAATCTGAGGGAGAAACACTTTCAGAGGAGGTAACTAATCGTTCAATCTGATTGAGACAAGAATTTAAACCTGCTTCGTGGTGGGGTTACTGCTATAGAAAGTCAAAAAGATTATCCCGTATATGTAGAAGAAACAATTGAAGTTTTCGATCGCATTACTGTTTCGGCTGGGAAACGCGGTACTTTAATTTTGTTAACTCCTCAAGATTATTTACAGATAGTTAAAGGAAAGACTTGCTCGATTTCATTTTTCCCGTAAATCTCAAAAAAGAGCGAAAACATTAATGTATTTCACCTAGATCAGATATGATAAAAGAGAAAGATTTAGCCGATATTCCGCAGATAATTAACTCAAAATTTATGTGCGGAATGTCAGATTTATTCAACAAAAGAAGCAAATATAGTTAAACTTTGTGGAATACATTCAATCTCTAAAGGAGTGTTGCCGATAATTTCCCCGTCAAGAACAACTTTTTGAGGAGGATTAGCCGAAATTTTAACTTTTTGCGCTCGCAAATGAACTATATTATCTAATTCAGCACTGGTTTTAATTAAAGCTGCCCCTAGCATACTTAAAATCGTGGTTACGGCTTGTAACTTGTTATCTACAGTAGCAATAGTAATATCCAGTAAGCCATCATCAGCCACAACTTCCCCAATTCCTTGAGCTAAAACCGAAGTGGGAGGGGCGGCGTTAGCAATTGTAATTGCACCTGCTTGTAAGGTTCTAATTTCTCCTTCAATTTCAATTTCAGCTTCAAATAAGTTTTGTTCATCTAGCTGTTGCCAACCAGCCATAATATAAGCCAATGAACCCCAACGGTTTTTCGCCTCGCGATCAGCTTTTTCGATGGTTTCAGCTTCGTAACCAATTCCTGCGAGTAAAATTAACGGCAAATCATTACAGCGAGCCGCATCCACTACCTTGGTCTTCCCTGCCAAAATTACTTCACAGGCTTTTCGTATCGGACTGATTTGTTGTGTGATTCCTAACGCCATGGCAAAAGCATTGGCTGTCCCCCTAGGGATGATTCCTAGAGGTATATTTGTACCAATAACCGCTCCTGAAACCGCCGAAACAGTTCCATCTCCCCCAGAAGCAATAATCAAATCTGCATCTTGAGCAATCGCCTGATTCGCTAATTCTTGGGGACTAATATCAGGACTAGTTAAATGTACTTCTAAGTGTAGGTGAGGTTCTAGTAGTTCTTTGATAAAGTTTAAATCTTGTTTAAAGTTACCATGACCCGATACAGGATTAAAAATTAGATGAGCGACTAAACTCTGAGCAAAGCTATTGGCGATCGCTTCTGCTGTGCCTAAATTGGTCGCTAGAGGTATTGAATGAAGATTACAAATGCGTAATAGTCCCTGGATATCAGGTTCAGAGGGTCGAGGATTTAGAGGATCGATTAAGAAAATAACAGCAATAATTTCCCGTGTGACAACCCTAGCTGCAATTTGAGCATCTCCTCCTAAAGATCCTGGTGCCACAAGTTCTATTTTAAGGGAAGTAGCTTCTTGAATTTGTTTACCCGTTGTTTCTGTAGCAATGAGATGATAGCGAGATAACAGGGGTTGGTGACGAATAGCAAAATCCACCAGATCGTCTTTTTTTTTGTCATGGGCAATTAGAGCAATTGTTCTAGGCATAATTGGTTATTTAAAGGGAAGCTTAAAACTCAAAAATAGAGTTAGTTCGGTTATGGTTCGGTTTTATAGATTAAAACAAGCTAAACCCTAGCAGATAGATGCGTTAAAATCATTTTACTAACCTTGGAATAAAAGCATAATTAAAGCTTATTTGTTGTTTCTCCGCCAATTTGTCGAGCAGATAACAATATAACGTAAGAGGTAAATTAACTTAAAAATACTATGGATTCACCAATTCAGGCAGTACAAGCTCCCTACAGAGGAGGCGGTGGTAACTATCGTACTCCACCCCCAGATTTACCTTCTCTACTACTTAAAGAACGTATTATTTACTTAGGACTTCCCTTAGTATCTCCTGACGAATATAAAGATCAGATTGGAATTGATGTTACGGAATTAATTGTGGCTCAGCTGCTATTTTTACAATTTGATGACCCAGACAAACCAATCACTATGTATATCAATTCTACTGGTACTTCTTGGTATGGTGGGGATTCAATTGGCTTTGAAACTGAAGCTTTTGCCATTTGCGACACTATGGCATACATTAAGCCCCCAGTCCATACTATCTGTATCGGTCAAGCAATGGGAACTGCGGCGATGATCCTCTCTTCGGGAGCAAAAGGCTACCGCGCTAGTTTACCCAATGCCACTATTATATTACACCAAGCTCGTCAGGGGGCGCAGGGTCAAGCTACAGATATTCAAATCCGTGCTAAAGAAGTATTAGAAAATAAAAAGGCCGTTCTAGAAATTTTTAGCCGTAATACTGGTCAACCAGTAGAGAAATTGGAGAAAGATACAGACCGAATGCTCTATATGACTCCTCAAGATGCCAAAGAGTATGGTCTAATCGACAAGGTTTTAGAAAGCACCAGCCAGTTACCCACCCCTGTTTCTACTCTGACTTAAAACAAATATATTCAAGGTAAAAATCCTATGCCCATTGGTATTCCTAAAGTTCCCTATCAAATGCCTGGTCAGCAATATAGCGACTGGATCAGTATTTATGATCGCCTGTATCGCGAGCGCATTATCTTCTTGGGAAGAAGCGTCAACGATGGTTTAGCGAATCAAATTATTGCCATTATGCTTTACTTGGATTCTGAAGATCCAGGTAAGCCAATTTATCTTTATATCAACTCTCCTGGTGGTTCAGTAACTGCTGGGTTGGCAATTTATGACACCATGCGCCACATTAAATCAGAAGTTGTTACCATCTGTGTTGGGTTGGCGGCTTCCATGGGGGCATTTTTGCTCTGTGGTGGTACTAAAGGTAAACGTTTGGCATTACCACATTCTCGAATCATGATTCACCAACCTCTAGGGGGAGTGCAAGGACGCAGACAGGCAACAGATATTGATATCGAAGCCAAAGAAATTTTGCGAATCCGCGCTCAATTGAATCAAATGATGGCAGAGAATACAGGACAGCCGATCGAAAGGATCAGAAAAGATACTGACCGCGATTACTTTATGTCGGCTTATGAAGCTAAAGAATATGGTTTAATCGATCAAGTAATTGAAGACAAAGAATAAAAGAATAATTTTAATTACCAATCAATATTAGCCATTGTATTATTATCGAGCTGGCAAGTTGCTGACTATAATCATTAACCTGCCAGTTTTTTTTGCTTACATTTTTTTGCTTACACAAAAACTCAAGCTGGCAGATCAACTGAAAATACCTGAGTTCAGAGTTCGGAGTTCGGAGTTCGGAGCGAGACGCTACGCTACGCAACGGAGTTATGATTTTACCCACGAAATAATAGGGAATGCAAGCATCTCTCAAGTTATGAATTACGAACTCAGGTTCATTGCAGTCGACAATGACCGAAAATCTGAAACTACACTTGCCCAACATTCTTTTGACACAAAAAGCGATCGCCAAGTTGGATTTCGCGATCGCTTTTACATAGCTGTTATAGCTTTGTTTTTGTCTGTATCACTTGTTATGGTTTTAAAATGAGAATTGCTGTCTTTCTCCAGCCAAACTTGCAAAGCAAAACATTTTATGGACTCTTTTTCCCAGGTTTAGTCCTGATATTAATTAATATGTTATTTGAATGGTTAACGTTACACCGCCGTAAAAATAGATAACTTCTCGTTTCTAAGATCACAGCCATTATATACTTACTATTTTCATACTAGAAGCAGACAATTAGGGCAGGGTTGATTTACATACCTGTTTGTTATTTATGCTCACTTTAATTTTAGTATGTGCTTTGGCTTTGGCTGGTGGTGGAATCTTCGGGAAAAATCTCGCCGCTATTGGTATTACTTCTGATAATGCTCTTAATAATTATCAGAAACCTTTAGTGTATTTGCTGATTGCGATCGTGCCACTGTTAGGCATATTAGTGATTCTCGATAAGTTTCATCTTGCCTCTTTATTACCTAAGATTTTCCCCCCAATAATTTTGATATATCTGGCTGGTTATTTCAATGAAATTATCGTCAGTATGGGATGTTTCTTTTTGGGCTTATTAGTATTCTTAGAACTAGGGGGTAAACGTTCTCGGCACAAGATAATTCAGTTACTAGTTGCCATTGGTGCGATCGCTTTTGCTCTTAGTATTCTGCTCTTTTTTCTTCAGCCAGTGCAAGCTCTAGTTGCTCAACCAAAAATCATCAATGGCATTGTTATTCAAACCACTCCCTATACCTGCGCCCCTTCTAGTATTGCTACCCTAGCCCGCTACACTAAACAGTATCCAAATCTAACGGAAAAAGAGGTAGTTAAACTAACTAAAACTAATCGCTTTGGCACAACTACCCTATCCGAAATTAGAGCGATGTCTCAGCTGGGCTTAAATCCTCAATATCGCCATAATTTAACTATCGATGATTTAATTGCTTTAAATAAACCTGCTCTAATGCACGTTAAAGAAAAAAGAAAAACTGGTAAGGGGGTTAGGTTTTCTCATGCAGTTGCTTTCTTATTAATTAATCCACAAAAAGAATTGATCTTAATTGGTAACCCACTCTACGGTATTCAAATAAAAACCTTCCGCGATTTGGATCAATATTGGTTTGGTGAAGCAATCTTAATTGACTTAGAATCAGCTCAAGCTATGTAATATAGTTGTTTCAAATAAGAATGAAACTTTTTTTAGCTGAAAACTTTTCATAGCCAGAAGAGATTGTCTCACT
>JASJDX010000522.1 GCA_030064975.1 Pleurocapsa sp. MO_192.B19 | reverse complement strand
AGAGCAATTTGAAGATCTTCGTCCCAGCTTAGGTTTTGATCTAGCGCCAACTCGATTTGGTATTTTGTCGGATTTAGTCGGAGATAACACACCAGAATTAATTTTACTGAATCCCTTTGAAGGAATATCTATTTATGATTCTACAGCGATCGCTAATATCACTGAATCAGTTTTAGAAGATGATTTTAAAGCTCAAGATTTTATTTCAGAAGATTTTAACGGGGATTTGTTGCCAGATCTTTATTTAACCAGAAGAGGTTTAAGCAATTCAGGTTTTTTTGCTCCTAATAATCAATCTCTTAATCTCAATTTCCAAGGTAAAGAAAATCAACAAGGTATTAGATTTAAAACTGAGGGAGAGATTACCCTCGACTTGTTTACCTTTGGTTTTAGTTTTGAGGAAATTAACCCAGAAGATATATTTATCGGAGCATCTGGTTTAAATCCAGCCGATTTTGATATATCTCTAGGAACTGACAATAGCACGGTTACTGAATTGAAGTTAACTCTCGATCCTGAAGATTTAAGAGTGGAAGGACTTGCTTCTTTTGCTCCAGGAGAAGATCAAGGACTCTACATTGGTTACGATCCAGCTTTAGCCGAATGGGAAATATCTTTATCAACTCCCGATCAAGATCTAGTTGCAGCTATTGTTGAATCTTCAAGTGACATTACAGAAACTAAAGCGATCGCTTTTAATAATAATCTTCAACCTTTTCTGGATCAATTATTAATTAATGATGGCTCAAAGTTATCAGATCGAACAGTCGATTCAGGAATTAACAGCGTTAGAACCGCAGGAGTTAGTACTGTAGCAGGAGATTTTGACAATGACATGGATGTCGATTTATATGTAGTGACAGCTAATGCTGCGGGCAATGAACCTAATGTCCTCTACGAAAATCAAGGCGATGGTACGTTTATAGCCGCAACAGATTTAGGAGAAGCTCAGGGAAGTAACTTGGGTATTGGAGACTCTGTCAGCACTACCGATTACAATAACGATGGATTCCTTGACTTGTTTATTACCAATGGTAGTTTCCCCCCCTTACTCAATCAAGATGCACCTTATCAACTCTTGGAAAATGAGGGGAACGATAATCATTGGATAGAAATTGACCTAGAAGGAGTAGTCTCTAACCGAGATGGTATTGGAGCAAAAGTATATGTTACCGCTGGTGGTGTTACTCAATTGCGTCAACAATCAGGGGCAATACACGATCGGGTACAAAGTGATTCTCGTTTACACTTTGGACTGGCAGACAACACCACAATTGAGGAAATTAAGATCGAATGGTCTAGTGGTGCAGTTCAAACCATTGAAAATATAACAGTCGATCAAATCCTTAATATTGCTGAATGTGTAGAGTCTACTAATGGTTTAGAAGTCAGTTGGTCAACAAGAGAATGTTTTGTTTAAACTATGTCTACTTTGTAAAGCTTCAATTAAAAATATGTAACTTAAATTACATTACAGTGCTGATTATTGTTAATTACAAGGGTTGAAACTCTTGTTGGTTCAAGGATAACGCTCATAATTGAAGTAAATTGAGATTGGTTAGAATATATAAGGCTTTTTCAGGTAGTTAACGATAGTATGATTAGTTTTCAACCAGATTTGCCTGTTTATTGTTTAAATTTAAAATTAGCTTGACAGTTGAATATCAACTGTATCTTCAGTTCTCGATCAATTGTTGACTTTCTTATGAATAACAGAGATTTATTTGCTCGCGAAGCTCTAAAACAGATTCCTAAAATTCTGACTCTATTAGATCGTAATCCTCATAGTCCTACCTATGGTTGTTTTGATCGCACTTTTTGGCAATATAAAGTAATTGATTTTCCTGCGGGAATGTCTCAGGAGTTTGTTTATCCTTTGGCTTTGGCATATCATTGCAACTTGACTGACAATATTTTTTACCAGCAACCCATAATTAAGGAATGGGTGTCAGCAGGTATTATCTATGCGGCTAAGAGTAGTCATCCTAATGGTTCCTGTGATGATTATTTTCCCTATGAAAGGGCAGCAGGGGCAGCAGCTTTTTCCTTACTTGCCTGTATTGAAAGCTATACTCTCATGGGTTTGGATAATCCTGAAGCCTTGGCTTTTTTTCGTTTACGGGCAGACTGGCTAGCAGAACATCAAGAAAGTGGGCGTTTAACTAATCATCAAGCTTTAATTGTCCTGTGCTTAGAGTTACTGGCTAACTTGTTACAAACAGATCGTTGGGATGTTAGTAAGAAGGAACGTTTAGAACAGGTGTTATCTTGGCAAAATCCCGAAGGCTGGTTTATTGAATATGAAGGTTGCGATCCTGGTTATCATACTTTAACTATTTCTTGTTTGGCACGGGTGTATGAACTCAATCCTAGTGAGCGATTAAAAAAAGCGATCGCCTTAGGAGTAAATCTCGCTGCCCAGTTTGTGCATCCCGATGGTTCTTATGGAGGAGAATATACTAGCCGTAACACCTATAATTTTTTCCCCCATGGCTTTGAGTTGGTGGGTAAATGGTTGCCCGAAGCTCTCAATATTAACGATCGCTTTTTACAAGGACTAGCTGATGGTTTGGGTTCTTGTTATGCTGACGATCGCATTATTGGTCATCATACTTGGAATTATCTTTTGGCTTGGCGTGATTTTATCCCTGCCCGCCCACCTCTACAACCCCTTCCTCAAGGGCGGTTTCACTTAGTCGAAGGTGGTATTCTCATCGATCGCCGGGATAATACGGAACTATATTTAGCCTTGAATAAGGGTGGTGTATTTAAACTATTTCGCGATGGCAAGTTAGTTGCTTCGGATACTCAATTTTCTTTGCTAGTTAAAAAAGGTGACAAACTCAAAAATGCAGTAGGGCATTTGGTAGATGATTATCAAATTCAATTAGAAGCAGATCAAATTGCGATCTCTGGTAATTTGGGCTGGGCAAAACAAAAACAAATGAACCCTTTAAATCTAATTATATTACGTTTAGTGATGTTATCTGTTGGACGTTTTTTTCCTAATTTAATTCGTCGCATATTACAAAAAATTCTAATTACAGGAAAAAAAGAAACACCGTTTAAATTTTCGCGTCGCTTGTGTTGGCAAGATAATCATTGGCGCATCATCGATCGCCTTACGGCAGAATCTTGGGATGATGTGGTGGCCGCAGATATTGGTTGCGATCGCACTTCAATTTACGTAGTTATGAGTCGTACTTTTCAACCAGGGCAACTCCAAGCTGCTTTGAATTTAAACGATCAAATAAAAACTCTCGATTCTGGAGAATCTCTTAATTTAACTAGAGACATTTAGCTAGCTTTCTTTAGTAAATTAAGTTAAATGATTAACAAGTTACCTTATTCCACCATCTCATTTAACCGCAAAATACCATAACTGTAACCGTATAATTTTCGTGCGATCAAAATAACTTGTTCTTAATTGCAAAGGTAGTAAAATATAATTTCAAATTCAAGTAATTAAAGATATCAATAGTTATTTTTAAGAATCAAAAAATCAATTTTATTGTTGTTTATTGTTGTTTATCTATATGTAAAATATATGTCAAAATATTATTTTGTATAATTTTTTAAAATGTTTTATACTGTTAATTTATAAATATTGGTCTTAATACCTTTTCAGTAAAAACGCTGAATTCAAGTTGTTATTATGGTTGCTATTATGAATATACATTGATTGTAACGTCATGATTCAGATACCAGGTTTAATTTAATTTATCATTACTTAGGTTATTAAATGTATTTTCAATACATTTAATAACCTTATCTATGCCTCATCTATTTTTTACTCGCTTGAAATCATACATACCTACATCGAATATTCAACTTATACCAGAATATATTTAGTTTAATGATTGAATTATCTACAACCATAGTTACTTTAAATTGGCTTCAAACCCAGCTAAATAATGGTGAAAATGGAATTATTTATAATGACAATTGTCCTGATTGCTTTGATATTATTCAGAACTTTATTGAAAGTGTCGAGCATAATTCAAAAACTACTGCTATTTACTATCAGGCTTTTCCTGAAGAAAATGCAGCACAATTTTTAAATACTTTAGGCAAAGAGTTGTGTTCTAAATTAGGCATCTGTGGGTTAAACTCAAATCAATCTCTCTTACAAATCATTGAAACCGCAGAATTAAAAATGGTGATCATAGATAAAAGTCACCTTCATCCTCTAGATACTTTACAAAATCTATTAGACTTTTTTGCTCGCTGTAATGTTGCTTTAATTTTGGTTGGTTCTCGTTCCAAAATGGAAATAGCGCAAATTCATTATCTCTCTGCTGTTGCCGATTGGGAGCAATTTACATCTTGCTGCCAAGATGAGGTATTAAGGACTTAAGCAAAATAAACCGATATACTTTTAGCCAAGAGCGGAGGAGAAAAGACAGCTATAGCTATACCCAAAAATATACCAATAAATTTGCCTACCTACTTACCAAAAGCTCGCTAATATAGTCTTATAATTTTCTTTCATCTGTCTCATTACTTTTTCAGCCAATATTCAGTATTGCCAAGCACACTGAGGAAAGTAGATTAATGAGGAAAATTTATGCAACGTTTATCTTTTACTATGGTATTGGCTTTGTTAATTGGTATTACAGTTTCGAGTCATGCCTTTGCTTCTGAAAAGCACGAACTGTCTTCTATTTCAAAAAAATCAAATGTTTCATTGCTAGGTACTAAAGGCGTTACAGGCGGTCAGTTTGTAGGAGTCGATCATCCAACTCAAGGACAAGTCAAAATTGTCGAAGAAGATGGTGTGAAATATCTAGAAATTAGTGAAGACTTTAAAACTGATAGTGGTCCCGATCTTAAAGTTATTTTACACAATTCCAATACTGTTGAGATGACAGTACAAGAAGGAGATTATATTAGCTTAGGTGCATTAGAGTCATTTAATGGTTCGCAACGTTATGCTATTCCTAATGAGGTTGAGCTAGATCAGTATCAATCAGTAGCCATTTGGTGTGAAGAATTTAATGTTACTTTTGGCTATGCTCCCCTAGCCAGATAATACAATATTGAGATTAAAAATTAAGC
>JASJDX010000521.1 GCA_030064975.1 Pleurocapsa sp. MO_192.B19 | reverse complement strand
GATTTGGTGGGGTGAAGAGCGATTGGCTTTACCCGAACTACCTAGATTTGAAAAACTACCTACCGATTTATCCCATACTGCAGAGGCATCTCAGATATGGAATCTTAATTACGCTCGGATTATGGAGAGTAATTTTGATGTTCATCATCTCCCTTTTGTACATCGCTCAATTAGTACTGGTGTAGGTACTCTAATCGATCCCTACCACGTCGAAACAGAAGGGGATCTAATCAGTACCTGGGGACAGTTGCGCCAGGATGATGGTAAATCTGCTGAAGAATCCCCTGGATGGTTCTTTAGAATTACAGGACTTTTCCCTCAACTGACTTTGATTGAACTGTCACCAAAGGTACGTCTTCTCGTAGTAGTTACGCCTATTGATGAGGATAATTCTTGGGTTGCGATTCGCTACTATCAAGATTATATAAAACTGCCATTGCTTGGTTGGTTTGTGTCATGGCTGATTTTAATGGTCGAGTTTAAGATATTTCAAGAACGACAGGATTTACCAGTATTGCGATCGCTTAAACCGAAGAAAGCAGAACTTAAAGCCAACAAATTTGTAGCTGCCGATGGTGGAAGCGTAAAATACTTGAAGCGATACGAGCAATTGACGGGTCAGGCGATCAAGCAGAAGGAGAAAGGGGAGAGTATGCCAAAAGGAAACTCGTTTTTAGTTTGAGTTGAATGGAGGATTAAAAATGAATTGGATTACACCTCTCAAACAAGCAGAAAATACTGTTACACAATCACTGGATGAGGGCATCAGTCCCCACGGACTAGGAGCTGCTCAGATATTAGAACACGGAACAATGAAGCTTTACTTTTATGATTCTAAGTTGTTTTGGGAAAGCAAACCTTTAAAGCGCGCGATCGCTTTGTGAGAACTAAGCAGTCCTCAATACTATTAAAATCTTTTGCCCCCTGGATTTACGTTATGTTTCCTATCTCTCTGTGAAGAACTTCGGAGGTTATTGATAATGATCTCGAAACTAAAAACTTTGGCAAAGCTCTATTTAGATGGAAAGCCTGCTGAAATTGCCGAGCAAACGATCGACGCATTTTGTGAGTGGATTATGACAGAGTTTCAGCAACTTCCTTTTGCCGTTCAAGCATCCGACTTCATGGGTTACGAAACTGCTGCGGAAATGTTTGCCGATATCGAGCAAGGTCATCTTTGGGAATCAGTGGAGAACTACGATTCAGAGATTTATCCCAATCCTTTCTATGGTTTCGCGCTGCTAGCCATTCATGATTACGACCACTACTTATGCCAATCCGATTTTAGCTTGGAAGGTGAAATTGCTGCGTACAAAGAGGCTGCTAATCGTGCCACCAGTCTGGAAATGCAGAAAATCCTTTACTCAGAAATTGTAATGAAGTCGGCTGCCCGTATTTATTTAGGGTATACACCTAAATCTAAAGTCGTCTTTCCCTAAGCTATTAGGAGACTAAAAAAATGCACTCTCGTCCTTACTGTTCATATCCAATAGTGCGACAGATTAATTATGGCAGTATTGCTTGGTTTTGTCGTCATTGCTGGATTTATCTGCCTATAGAATACTGCAATTATTCCAAAACCCGATATGCTCGACAATCTTTGGGTAATCGAAACTCACCTGAAAGCTAGATTGAAACATTAGAGGCTAAACAATGCAAACACTTCCCTTAAATGCGATCGCTTATCGTAAAACTCCCGTTTTTACGCAAGAGACTGTTCCCAAGGCTTTACTTAGTCGTCACACCACCAAGGCGGGCAGTTGGGCAAAAATTTGGGTGATATCGGGTCAGCTTTGTTACCAAATCCTGCTCGATTCCCCTGAAGAACATATCCTAACTCCAAATTCACCCGGTATTGTTGAGCCTCAGATTCCCCATCGAGTTAAACCACTCGGTGCAGTGGAGTTTTACGTAGAGTTCTATCGTCAAGTCGAAAGTTAAAGGTTGACAACTTAGAGTTTCTAGCTGAGAAAAAATATGCTCTCTATGTATCTCTTTCCTGCTGTTGCCTTTTGCCTTTTGCGATCGCTTTGAGTTTCACATCATAAATAAAAAATTCTATGGAGGTTAATAAATGATGAAAATTACAATACTGCTCTACCCCGGGTTAACAGCCTTAGATGCTATTGGACCATACGAGGTATTCAATTCGCTGCGGGAGTTTGAGATTCAGTTTGCTTGGAAGGAAGTTGGACCGGTCGTTACCGATAGCGGAGTTTTGGTGCTGGGTGCGACCCATTCTTTGGATGAAATATCGGATTGCGATATCCTGCTCGTTCCTGGTTCTGGTACTGATACTTTAACATTAATGGCAGACCAAGAAGTCTTGGGTTGGCTGCAAAGAATTCATCGTACAACCCGTTACACAACTTCTGTCTGCTCTGGTGCTTTAATTCTGGGGGCAGCAGGTTTACTGAAAGATTTACCTGCTACGACCCATTGGGCTGTAATGTCGCTTCTCAAACAGTTTGGGGCTATTCCTCAACCCCAAAGTCGTATCGTAAAAAATGGAAAAATTATCACAGCGGCTGGGGTTTCAGCAGGTATCGATCTGGCACTGTTATTGGTTTCGGAAACTCTCGGAGCCGAACGAGCAAAAACTGCTCAGCTCTTAATCGAATACGATCCGCAACCCCAGTTTAATGCAGGTCATATGAGTAAGGCTGAAGTCTTTGTAGCAAAAAAAGCTAAAGCTAAAATCACCAAAATCGCAGCGATGAATCCCCACAATGTTGTCAGCATTCCGAAATTACTCTTGAGCCAATGGGGTAAATCTCTCAAGAAGGCTCGTAGATAACCCATCAACTCGACCGCTACCTAATGGTTGAGACGCATCCAATTAAACGCTACAAATATGTCTGACTTAGCAAGTTCAATGATACTGGCAGTTTTGGGTATTGTCTTTTATCATCTCGCCCAAAAATTGCAGCCATCAGATCTAAGTATGTTTTGGCTTTTGGCGATCGCCTACTTGGTTGCAGGTATTGTTTGCATTCTAATCTGTTTGTTTATCCCCAGTATGCATCCTGTGACCTTCACAATTCCTCCTGCATCCCTATTACTCGCTCTAGCAATGATTACCATCGAGTTTGGCTACCTCTGGGCTTATCGAGTTGGTTGGAAAATCAGTCTAGCTGGACTGGTGGGGACAACCGCAGCCACCATGATTTTGCTACCCATTGGCATTGCTATATTTCGTGAAAAGTTCGCCGCTAGCAACTTTATTGGGTTGCTACTATGCACAATTGGTTTGCTCTTAACAGCAAAGCACTGAGGATATCTAAAAGCACTGAGGATATCTATAGGAACTATATCCACAGGATTTACCAGTACTGCGATCGCTAAAACCCAAAAAAGCTGAACTTAGATCGAATAATCGAATGAATTAGTAAGTACAGATATAGCCTCAAATATCCCTAGTTCTTCTCGATTTATATCTACAAAAAAATCAAGACTAATCCAAAGCCACCAAACTTTAATCAGAAGGTGATTAAGATGAATCCAACTTTGCTTTTAATTATAGGTAAGGAGATTGACTTTCAAGCAAGTTTTGTCAGAATTCTCACAGATTGGGGTTTTACTACTGGTATAGCTAAAGTCCTTTGGCTACCAATCCCCATGATTTTGGTAATTGTCTTAGCTACATTACTAGCATTGGTAGCGACTTGGTTGGAGCGCAAAATTTCTGCTGCCGCTCAACAAAGAATTGGCCCAGAATATATCGGACCCCAGGGGATATTAGTTCCTGTCGCCGATGTGATTAAGTTAGTGTTTAAGGAAGCAACAATACCAACCAAAGCCGATCCTTTGCTGTTTACTTTCGGCCCTGTTTTAGTTATCACTCCCATTTTTCTCTCTTTTTTAATTGTTCCTTTGGGACAAAAGTTAATTATCAGCAATCTTGGAATAGGAATTTTTCTCTGGATTGTTCTTTCAAGTATTGTTCCTATTGGTGCGCTGATGGCTGGCTATGCTTCCAACAATAAGTATTCCCTTCTCGGAGGTTTGCGCTCGGCTGCCCAGTCGATTAGTTACGAAGTTCCCTTGGCTCTATCTGTTTTAGCAATTGTGATGATGTCTGATAGTCTTAGTACCGTTGAGATTGTGGCGCAACAGTCTAGTCAAGGCATTTTGAGCTGGAATATCTGGCGGCAACCTATTGGAGTAGTTATTTTCTGGATTGCTGCTTTAGCTGAAGCCGAACGTCTTCCTTTTGATTTGCCAGAAGCAGAAGAGGAACTCGTCGCTGGATATCAAACCGAGTACGGTGGCATTAGATTTATGCTTTTTTATGGTAGTTCGTACCTCAATTTAGTGCTTTCATCTTTAATCTTTTCTATTCTTTACCTCGGTGGCTGGGGTTCTCCTATCCCTGTAGAGTTTTTAGCAAGTTGGCTGGGAGTAAATGAAACTGCGCTTTGGTTACAACCGATCATCTTAAGTTTGGGTATCACAATGACTCTTGTGAAAGCCTATCTAATGATTTTTGTAGCAATTCTGCTGCGCTGGACAGTACCTAGAGTTCGTATCGATCAGTTGTTGAATTTAGGCTGGAAATTTCTTCTACCTGTTTCTTTGCTCAACTTACTTTTAACTGCGTCCTTCAAACTACTCTTGCCTATTAACTTTGGAGTATAAAAGTGCGATAAGCCTACGGCATGGCTTCACTACGCACTTTTTATGTAGTTTTTCTAAACAAGCGTACTAAAAAAGAGACAAAAGTCACAAAGTATCTGACAACAAAAAAGAATAAGTTACCTGCTTAAGTTACCTGCTTAAGTTGCTATCTTTCCTCGACACTATCTGGTAGCTACGGCAAACTGAAATTATAAAGTTCAATTGCCTCATTCTCCATTCTCAGTCAGTCACCTGCGTAAGCAGACGGTTAAAAGGTTTGTGACCCTTGAAGCAATTCCGATTAGGTTACTTGACCAACGGTCACAGCAGCGCGAAGTTGCGTTGCGGTGAAGCACTTGCGGTGGGCGGGTTCCCGTTGAGGAGGGCGTGTCGCCTGTGGTTTCCCAGGCGTTTATACCGCCCGTCCAAACTTCGTAAGAA
>JASJDX010000075.1 GCA_030064975.1 Pleurocapsa sp. MO_192.B19 | reverse complement strand
AAGAATTAAGATTGTTGGCGCACAATGGAATCCCAAAAATGTATCTCAAATGCTGCGACTTCGCTGTGCATATTTAAACCAAGATATTAGTTTGAGTATTTGTGCTTAGTTAAAAAGTGGGATGCTCCCGTTTTGAAGTTGGGTTGATAATTCTGGAGACAATCATTGCTACCGCTAAATCCCTTCTGCGAGTTTTTTTTGATTCAATTAATTGGGGAATTCCTAATTTATTGATTGTTCCTAACGGGACTTAGACAAAAAATAATGAGAAAAAAGCCTCAAACCCACTTAGGTGATTTCTAGCAAAGAACATACCATTGGCTTAGGGGCGCATCGCGATGCGCCCCTAAAGAAACTTATGAATCTGACCAACACCTGGTATAAATATTTCCAGAAATCACCTTAGGGAAAGGGATATACGTCAAACACTAAAAAATCGCTGTAACCCAGATATATCAAGAAAACAAGTAAATCGAGGTAAAACTATTGGTGTGTCAAGGTTTGAGGCTTTTTTTACCCCCGAAAATGTCTAAGTCCCGTTAGCAATCTCAACAATTTTATCGGCAGATTGTTTATTTAATTGAGAGCAGCTTGTACCTAGTATCCTAGTAATTGCGTGACCTGCATAATAAGCAGCGTAGTATGACTTAATAATCAGCCAGGCTATAGAATTTGGTAATTTTAGATTACGTTCAATAGAATACATAGTTTCAAATGCTGCTGATGCCATACGATTACAATCAAACGCAAAAGCAAACAACATATTTTTTACGAAACCTTTACCAGATAAATCCAGTGTAAATTTGTTTTGAAATATAGGTGAAGATATATAATAGTATTCTCCTTTTGAAAGCCACTTCGATAAACCAAATTCCTGTTTTCCAGCAACTTCATTTAATCCAGGCATCCAGAAAGGTCTAATCTCATTTATAACGATAGACATTATGCACGAATACAAATCAATAAAAAAATAAATAGCTACAGAGTAAAATCATTAAGCTCTTCTTCTAACTTTTCATGTAAATTACTTATAATTCTGGCATGAGTAAACCATGAAGGTTTTGCTCTAATAAATGCAGGACTCAGCACATCTAAAAAATTATCTACAGTGTAATCAGAGTTATACTTATCTTTGACTCTCTTAACAACACTTTTGAATAGCTGCATCGCTGCTCTAAATACAGTAGGTTTTGTAATTGTCTTTTCCACACTCATTTGGTTAAGACAAGCTATAAACGCATGAATATAATCCCTGATTATTTTATATATTTCCTCTGTTTCTTTTTCTTGAAAAATGCTGAACAGAGGAACTAATGCCGCTTTAAAAGTTACTCTTGTTAACTTGGTGCTTGATTTTTTAGCAGGACTCATTAAACCTAGTAATGGGCTATCTGTTCTTTCGTTGAACAAATCGAATATTTCCATAATTAGATGTTCTGAATCAGTTTCATACTCTGCAATTCTTTTAATATCCAACAACAGTTCATTAGAAACAGGTCTTTGTTTGGTGTTAATATCAATAAATAACCTAGATTCTTCTTGTCTGCTTAAGTTATTGCATATGACAACTGGAACACGAAGCCTACTTTTGGCTAAAGAAAAACCATATATTCTATGTTGACCATCTAAAACCAGAAAAGAATTAGGTTTTTCAGTAAATTCAATTATTTTACCATTTTTGATTATTTGTAAATTTGCTTCTGGTTGTGCAGATAAAATTATAGAATTGGGAATTGTTCCTAATCCACTATCTATATAGTCAGCAATTTCTTTTGCCCTTTTTGTATCTAAAACTCTTTGAAAACCAGCTTGTGGATCTTCTTCTCTTGTTGTGACGAAACAAATTTTTGCTAATAAATCACTATCTAGGGTCAGCGAATAAAATCTATATCTTCCTTGAGTAATTAAATTAAACGTGAATCTATGCTTCTGTAATTCTTCCGCTTTAGATTGCTCTTTAACCATATCTGATTACTAATATTAGCTTTTTGAATTCAAACATTTTCAAATTTTACAGCAAAAAAATCTTGGTCGTGTAGATATACAAAAAAATGGAAGCTCTCTCTATTTCCAAACAAATAACTTCCTCTGTCTCTTTGCTCTCATTCAAAGATAAACGCGAGATAAACAAAGCGATCGCCCCTCAACCAACTCACTATAAGTCAAAGGGCGAAACATATTAATAAAAACTAGCGATAAAAAACTATGATTTTTGTTTTTCTTTACTATTTTTACTATTAGATTCAGTAGATGATGTTCTATTACTATTAAATCTGTATTTATTAGGTTTATTAGGATAACCCATTACCGCTATAGCATTATTTGTCATAATCTCTTTATTGATGAAACTGAATATTAAAACAAGTTTCTTAATTTTAAAAAAACTACGATCAAACTGTAGTGATCCAGATCATATATACATTTCTTGAGTGAATCTATGTGAAAATCAATACTTAACTGGAAACTTAGAATCAATTACTTTAACAATTTCTCTGGGATTATTATCATAAGTCAAAGCCAGTAATTCATTTGCAACTACTATTAATCGATCCAAGTCAACTAACTTTTCTAACTCCTGATAATCCATCCCCTCATAAACCTCTTTAGCAGCACCTAAAACTGCTTCAAATTGACAATCTAAAATGTATTCATCCCAATTGTCTTGTTTAATATAGTGGGATTTCTTACCTAATCGATTTCGTTTTTGAATTGCTAGGAGGCTATTACTAATAGAATTCTTCCAACTTCTTGTAACTCTTTTCTCAACCTGAATTTTAATCAAATGAATTAATAAAATTACCAGAAACGATTCTAAATTATTAATCTTATCTTGTCTTCCCATCGCTTCTAGATCTTCGACTATGGCAAAGGCGCGATCATATTGTTGATTAAGTAAACAGTCTTTTAATTCCAGTATTTCTTCCATAGCTAAATTTTAGAATGCTCTAAACCCACTGCATCACTAATATTATCTAAACCTCGATCGTTCAATTTAGCTAGCAAACCAGATAATACATTTTTAACCATCCACGGTCCTTCATATATCCATCCAGTATAAACTTGCAGTAGACTAGCCCCTGCAACGATTTTGTCCCAAGCATCCTCTGCATTAAAAATTCCACCGACACCAATTATGGGTAATAACCCTTCGGTTTCTTGATAAATAAAGCGAATCACTTCAGTAGATCTTTTTTTCACAGGTAGACCGCTAATACCACCCGCTTCATCTTGAATACTCTTTCCCGTTTCTTTCAATATTTTGGTTTTCAAACCATCACGACGAATAGTAGTATTAGTAGCGATGACACCAGAGAGATTGTAGTTGGTAGCTAAGTTTAAAATATCCTTAATATCTTGCCATTCGAGGTCAGGAGCGATTTTAATAAGTATAGGTTTATGCTGGGTATTTGCTGTCTGTAAACCTGATAATATAGGTTCTAATTGTTCCCCTGCTTGGAGCGATCGCAATCCTGGGGTATTGGGTGAACTTACATTAATGACGAAGTAATCTGCCACATTCTGTAGATATTTAAAACTGCCCACATAGTCTGCTGCTGCCTCTTCTAAAGGTGCTGTTTTAGATTTACAGAGATTGATGCCAATAGGAATCTTGCGGGGTTGTCGTTTCCAAGTTTGAGCCAGGGTATCTGCCATTACTGCTGCACCGAGATTGTTTGCACCCATGCGATTAAGTGCTGCTTTATCTTCGGGGAGGCGAAACATCCGAGGGCGAGGGTTTCCTGGTTGGGAATGGAGAGTAACTGCACCTAATTCGGCAAAACCAAAACCAAAACTACTCCACATTCCTGCTGCTGTACCATCTTTATCAAACCCTGCTGCTAAACCAAAGGGGTTATTAAAATCTAATCCCCATATTGTTTGTTGCAAGCGACTATTGCGGACACAAAACGACTTTTCTAACTGCTTAATCGCTAAACTCCCCCAGATAGAATGACGATTTAATTCAAGATTGTTTAATGTCTTGAGCATCTGACGGTGTGCAGTCTCAGGATCGTTTTTAACAGCGGAAAGCAACAAGGAATAGAAGGGTTTGGTAAAGTTAAGCATGGTTTTGTTGGTGGATGATAGTTTATTGTTAACTACCTGTGTCACTTCTTCAAGTCATACAGTCATATTGACCGTTCCATTATGTGCAAATATCTCTTGCTGGTAGTTTAAGTGCCACTGCTACAGATATGTCTAAATTGGCGATCGCCCATTGACAACTCGGTAAGTTTAAGATAATTTTCTCAAACTGGGACAAGAGAATATTAGTTTGTTGGTTAGTCATCAATTTTCCAGCATTTCTAATACTGCCTTAGGATTTAGTTTATTTTTAAACCAAATCAGCCGATTGGGTAAGTCGGTAAATTTAACTCCAGCTTTTTCCAGATTTAATCTTTCAGAGACGGCTAAGATTAAATTATCTGTGTCACCATTGCGGACTTGATAAAATTTCTTTTGTAAATATTGTGGTCGCCAGTATCCGACAATTTCCAGTAAAAATTCTCTACCGTCTGGATGTACTATACGAAAGTCGGGAATCATCACACTACCAGGAAGGGGAATCAAATCTACTTCCCTTTCTAATCGCCATTCTGTTTTTGCTTTGTTCCAACTTTTGGCAAAGGAAGCCTCTAACATACTGTCGTAGGGTTTGCCTGGGGGATAATGAGAAACAAGGTCACAGCGATCGCTAGTTAAACTAAACTTACCTGTTTTGATATTGCCTGAATACTGATCGCGGTTTTGTAGTTTAGCCTGTAAACTCCACCTCGTTACATGAAGTAAAGCAGGAATCATTTTAGCTAAAGCTAAACCATATCTTGTGCTAGCTTTAAATAGACTAGCAGGGCCATCCATGGTTAGGGTAAATCCAGTATCGGCATCTCCTTCAATATATGCCATCAGTTGAAATAATTTAATGTAGCGAAATAGCAATTTGTATTCCCCAGGATCGTTACGATGAGCATTGATCACAACATTACTAGCGCGGTAAAAAATCCCCTGGACTTGAGAAAGATTATAACGATGTAGCAGAGATTCAGCCACAGGTGGCTCAAACTGAGTTAAGATGCGGTTTTCTTGCAAATCTGCATATAATCCCGCCTCGATTTCGGTACGAGATACGGGACGTTTTAATTCATCAGTTAAAGTACGAGCGATCGCCTCAACTGTATCACTGCGTTGACGGGGTAAAGTTACCGTCTTGGCTGCCTCAGCAAATACTTTTTGTCTGAGCATTGGTGGTTCAAGAGGGCTTATAATTTCAAAAGTAGAGAAAGTATTGCGTAATATGTGAGCTAATCCTCTTTTAATGCGGTAATCTGGGCTATCTCCTTCTAAATCTATTAATTGACTGTCTAATTCTCCTTGAGTTTTTCCTAAACAATCTTGAAAACAGTTAATTAATTCTGTGGCTATAGCCAGATTTCTATCATCAATCTCTAACTTTTTCGGTACTATTGTCTCGCCATTACGTCTATATATAAGCAAGTCGCTTTTTAGCATCAGAATTTCAATTTAACATTGAGCAAAATGTATCAGCCCCTAGAATGTCGCCCAGATAGCTACCAAGAGTGGTATCGACAAGGTAATGAGTTATGCTCCCAAGGCTATTACCAAGAAGCTTTAGCTAGCTATAACCGTGCTTTAGATTATCATCCCCGTGACTATTGGTCATGGTATCGCAAAGGTGTGGTGTTAGAAGCTTTAGGTTGCTATAGCGAGTCGATAGATAGTTATGCTACAGCCATAGCGATCAAAGCAAATAATTATTGGGCTTGGTATGAGCAAGGTTGTATTTATTTCAAAGAGTTTGAACAATATAGTCAAGCGATCGCTTGTTTTACTCAAGCTTTAAAAGCTCATCCTCAAGATTATTGGGCAATTTATCGCCTGGGAGAAGCGTGGCGTAAACTAGGGGAATATTCAGAGGCAATTTTGTACTATAATCAGGCTTTAGAATTACGTCCCCGTGATTTTTGGTCTTTCTATCGTCGAGGAGAAGCACAGCAGCACTGGGGCAAGTTAGAATTAGCTTTACAGAGTTATGACCAGGCTTTGAGCATTAAATCTCATGATTATTGGGCTTGGTATCAAAAAGGACTAATTTTGCAACAGTTAGAGCAGTTGGCGATCGCCATTAATTGTTACGATCGGGCTTTGAAGTTAGATGCTAAATCTGAAGAAGCTTGGTATCAACAAGCCTGTTGTTATGCTCGATTAAAAAATACTAATTGGGCGATCGCCAGTTTGGAAAAGGCAATTGATTTGTATCCTGAAAAGTATTTGCAGTTAGCTGTTAATGAACCTGTCTGGCAGGAATTTCGGCAGCAACAGGGTTTTCAATCTTTAATTACTAACAAAAGTCGTAGATATCAGTTGCAGTAATAAAATTAACAAGTTTGTGTTAATCTGTGGGCTAACGTTGCCTTGATTAACTCTCAAACTTATATGAAGCGTGTAACTAAAAGCTTTGTCTTAAAATTAGGCTTAAGCTTAAGTATTTTTCTGATTAATTCTTCAATTCAAGCTATTACCCATAGTGATTTTTTATTAGCAGTTACCACAACTAATACATCTAAAAATATTCCCGATCTTCCAGATACTGCCGACGGTAAAATACTGCAAAAAATAATTAATCATGCCGTTGAGAATGATTTAGATCGAGCATCAATGGGAACAATTGTGCAAAAAGTTGCTCATCAATTTTTGGGTGCGGAATATAAAGCAGGTTTATTGGATACATCTCCTCAAGAAACTTTAGTTATTTCTTTAAAACAATTTGACTGTCTATTATTTGTCGAAACAGTACTAGCGATCGCTAATAATATTGCTCAAAAAGATTATAGCTATCAAGCCTTTACCCAAGGAGTGGAAAATCAACGCTATTGGAATGGCAAAATGAATGGCTATTGCAGTCGTTTACATTATTTTTCTGATTGGATTCAAGACAATCAAAGGAGAGGCAATGTTAAAAATATTACTCAAAAATTAGGTGGTATTAATACTATTAAAAAGCTAAACTTTATGACTAATCATCGTCATAGTTATCCTAATTTAGCTAAAAACGACACTAACTTTAAATGTATCGCTAGAGTTGAAGCAAGTTTGTCTCCCACGTTTAATTATATTCCCACTACAAATATTAGGCAGATTTATTCTCAATTACAGCCAGGGGATGTTATTGGTGTGGCAACTGATATTGCTGGATTAGACTTTACTCATACAGGATTTGTTTATCATCAGCCAGATGGAAATCTGGGTTTGATTCATGCTTCTCCCGCAGGAAAAGTTGTCATCGCCAAAGACTTACAAAACTATGTGGGAAATGTTAAAAATGCGATCGGAATTGTCGTAACTAGAGCTAATAAGCCCAACTTACGATAACAAAATTACTCCATATTTATAGACGGAAAGATTATGATCGTTTTTAGAAATTTAAATCCCATAGAAGTCAATGAAAGCGATAGTCAAATTATTCTAGAAATTGACCCCAGTGCATCAGGAATTACAGAAGAAACTGCGGTACAAATATCGACGATTGATGGTAGTGCGATTTCTACCTCTTTTAATAATGATGGTGTAGGAGTAGACTTTAATGCCATTAATAATTTATCGGCGAATCTCGATCCAGATAATCCTGATACATTAACCTTTACTGTTGATATTATAGATGATGCGATCGCTGAACCTGATGAAGAGTTTCAATTTCAAATTAACGCTGTAGAAGATGAGAACTTGAGCGGTATCGCCACTGTTATTATTCAAGACAATGACAGTACTGATGAACCCGATTTAGTAGTTGACGGACTTTTACCAGGAATTTCTATTAGTAATGTTGAACAGCCAGAAGGAGATAGCAGCAACACTAACTTTGAATTTACTGTTAGCTTATCTGAAGCTAGTGAAGAATTAATAACAGTAGATTATTCTACAGCAGATGGTATAGCAGAATCTGAAGACAGACTAGAAAATGGTATTTTAGTAGACTTGGCTGACTATATTCCTACTACTGGTACACTGGAATTTAATCCAGGAGAAACAGAAAAAACAATTACAGTCGAAGTTCTAACTGATACAGAAAGTATCCCCGAAGAAGCACCTGAAGAAACTTTTTTTGTTAATCTATCCAATGCTAATAATGCCGATATTGAGCAACTGGTGGCTACGGGAATCATTCTGGATGATGATCTAGAAACTGAAACTGAGAACAATGGACTACCCTTCTTACAACTAGAAAGTCAGACATTTGTCGAAGGCAACCCAGGAGATAATGGCAGTCAAGAACTTACAGTGAATCTGGTAGATGCTGATGGCGCATCTTTTATTGCGACTCAAGACATAACTTTTTCCTACCGTACAGCTGATATTACCGCCGCTGCCAATACAGACTATGAATTTATTGCAACTCAATCAGGAGTAATTACTCAAGGTCAATCTAGCACTTCAATTCCTGTAACTATTATTGGCGATGATCTGATTGAATCTGATGAAACATTTTCGGTGATTTTAGCCGATATAAATTCTGATGTAGTGCAATTTAGTAATGCTGAATCTGAATTAGCAACAGAAATTACGATTCAGGATGATGATATCGTTACCGATGATGCAGAAAACCCCGATCCTGATGACAATATTGACATTAACGATATCAGAGGAACTACCGTATTTCGCTTTTTCGACTCGGCAGCAGGTGTTCATTTTTATACCGCCAGCGAAGCAGAAAGAGACTTTGTAGAAGACAACCTGGATAACTATGAGCTAGAGAATCCTAGCTATGCCAGCATTAATCCCGAAAATTTAGACAATGCAGCGGAAATTTACCGTTTCTTTAACTCTACAACAGGAGGACATTTTTATACTGCCAATGAAACCGAAAGAGATTTTATTATTGATAATCTAGACGACTTCGTCTTTGAAGATATTGCCTTTTCCGCTTTTGAAACCAATATAGATGATACTATTCCTGTTTACCGTTTCTTTGAGACAACCACTGGAGTACATTTTTACACTGCTAATGAAGCTGAAAGGACTTTTGTGGCAGAAAACTTATCTAACTACAATTTTGAAGGCATTGCCTACTATGCTTTACCTCTAGAAGCTGACTTTTCCTAAAAGTTACAGCAGTTTTTAATTGGATAGACTACGCTTAGAGTCAATTAGTTTTAAGCTATTAGCTATTAGCTATCAATCAGTCGGGTACGATTTGTGTGGTCTACTCAACCCAAAAGCGCAGTAGGTTGAATTTATCGGGCGAACAACCGTTCGCCCCTACTAGCAATTGTCTTCACTGTTTTGTTCGCAAGCACCAATTGAAACCCAAGTACTTTGTGATGTTCCATCTTCCCCTCGAAAAAATTCTTTTTTCCAGATCGGTGCATTGTGTTTCAAAGTATCAATGGCATAGCGACAAGCGTCAAAAGCTTCACCACGATGGGGACAGCCGACAACAACTATAACGCTAATTTCACCAATTTTAAGCTTGCCAACACGATGATGAATCACAATTCGATTTACATCCTGCCATCTTTGACGTATTTCTGTGGCAATAGAATTAAATACAGCGATCGCCATTGGTTGATAAGCTTGATATTCTAGATATTCTACAGCTTTGCCATCGGTTTGATTGCGTACCGTACCACTCATTACTACTACTGCACCATTAGCTCGATCATCGGCTAAATTATAGGCTTCCGACAAAGAAAGGGGGGCGATGGTAATAGTAAAACTATCATCAGGATGGGGATTAGTAGATGGAGAAACAGGAAAGGAACTTAGATTGACCATAATCAGTTAGAGCGAATCGATCATTTTTTTGCTTAGGAGACATTTTAAAATCAGCTTATTCCAGTATTTTACTAAAAGCCAAATTAATCAAAATACTCACAGAAATTGAGTCACAAATCAAGAATGCGATTGGCTTTGCCACTGCGCGGAGCGCAATCGCATCAACTGAAGATTGGAAACAAAAGGGGAAGTAGTAGCCACTACTTTCACTACTTTAGTTTTTTTGATGCACTACCCAATATTTAAAGAAGTACGAACAACTTGTAAAGGAGTTTCCCATAGAGTATTCCATTGAATGCCAAACAGAGGCTTTGCCTTCTGTGCCATTGTCCATCCTTGAGTAATGGCATCTATATACTCACCAGTCGTTTCGATGTCATAAACGAGCGCTTTAAGTAAGTTTTTTGCTAGTAAAGCTGACCAAAAACGAGAGGCATAAAGCTGTGCCACATAAAATGCCTCTAGCTGAATTTCTCCAATTATACTTGTGTCAAAACCTGTAACAACGTGCCAAAGATCGTGGGTTTCTCTTATATGAGCCAGAAAAAACTGGTAATCACTATCGACAATGCTAGCTTGTAATGGCGTCAAACCATTTCTCATCATGTGGTTAGCGTAAATATAGCCCAGTGTATTTTGAGGTAAGGATATTAGTTGTGGTAGAATAACGTTTCCTAAACGGGGACGTTCAAGAAATGCTTGTTTTCCCTGTTGATGACGAGAAACAAATTCAATCATCAGCTTTAAACTCTTAGCATCATTGAGAGTGCTTGAAAGTTGAGCGATCGCCTCAAAGTCTCCATCTGGTGCTTTCACCATGTTGAAAAAGCTTTCAAATGCCTTATCTTGCCACTGTTGCTCTGCATCTATTATGGTCTGCATAAAATTTTCTTAGCCAACTTTGGTCACTCTTTTCTATTTTCTCATCATTTGTAAACTATCTCCTGCTTTTAAGCATTAGGGTTTTAGATGATTGTACATAGTAAACAAACCTTGTGCTATCTCGACTTTCTTTAAATGATCGTTGCTCAATTTTTTAGTTAATCTTTAATCAGTAGTGTTCTGTCAATTAATTAATTAATGATGGGTAAAACTATTAAAATTCTCTTCCTTGTCCCCTTGTCTCCCTAGTCTTCCTTGTCCTACCTTAACCCATCAATTCAAACTTGATGAGCTACTAGTTGCTAGTCGCTAAATGTTAAATGTTATATGTGTAGCTCACTCCTACAAGAATTGCTATATAGTAAGTCAAATGGCTAAATTGTTTAGTATGATATGCACTCTTATTCCTTAATCTCGCCAGCGAAAATCAATCTTTATTTAGAGATTATTGGCGATCGCCCTGACGGATTTCACGAACTGGTCATGATTCTGCAAAGCATTGAATTAGCAGATCGTTTAGATATTAAACCCAGTGATACTCAAGACATTTATATTCACTGCGATCATCCCCAAGTACCTACAGATGAAACTAACCTAGCCTATCGTGCGGCTCAGCTAATGTGCGACGTTTTTCCTGATGTTTATGCTAACTATGGCGGTGTCAGTATCAAAATTGAGAAAAATATTCCTGTGGCAGCGGGACTAGCGGGAGGTTCAGGTAATGCAGCAGCGGTATTGGTAGGAATCAATATGATGTGGGAGCTTGGATTAACTCAACCCGAATTACAAGAGTTAGCCGCCAAATTAGGCTCAGATATTCCATTTTGCATTTCTGGAGGAACGGCGATCGCCACTGGTAGAGGTGAAAAATTAGACGCACTGAAAGATTTAGATAATATCTGGGTGGTTTTAGCTAAGTACGATAATATTAGCGTTTCTACTCCCTGGGCATATAAAACCTATCGTCAGCAATATAGTGAATCCTATGTTTCCGATGCGGAGGGAATTAAGTCTCGCACAGCCAAAGTCCGTTCTAGCCCTCTAGTTCATGCTATAAGTTATAAAGATAGCAGCAAGATCGGCGAACTTTTAAATAACGATTTAGAAAAAGTGGTCTTGCCAGAATATCCTCAGGTAGGAGAGCTAAAATCGGCTTTTCCCGCCCAGGATGTATTGGGGACAATGATGTCGGGTTCTGGCCCTACAGTGTTTGCGCTGTGTGAATCAGAGTCAAAAGCGATCGCCGTTAAGCAGCAGGTGAGAACCCAAATTACCGATCCGCAACTCAATTTTTGGGTAACAAAACTGTCTAGCAGTGGTATTCAAATTCAATCTTCAACCTAGATCTCTGTTTTAGGAATACATAATTTAGGAATACATTTAGGAATACATACAAAATTGACTATTATTGATAATTGCTTCTCCATGATCTGGCACCCAAGCTACCCTTTCTGATTCTGAGTGCTTACACAAAATTAATGCCTCATCATGACTATAAGGATTGGGCAATTCTAGCAGCTTGACCCAAGTATCTGTTAAATGTAGTTCAGTTGCTATCTCAATAGACAAGTCAGATTGTAGAGAACACCATTGAGGAGTTGTCGGAAAAGAATCTAAAACTGTATTTGCCATTTTTCTTTCAGGGTTAAGGTGATTAGAATACCCTTCGACAAGATGCT
Organism: Pleurocapsa sp. MO_192.B19; assembly: GCA_030064975.1. Taxonomy (GTDB): domain Bacteria; phylum Cyanobacteriota; class Cyanobacteriia; order Cyanobacteriales; family Xenococcaceae; genus Waterburya. The sequence continues at coordinate 4,292 of JASJDX010000075.1, read as the reverse complement.
TCGATACTTACGCTAGATACTTATCGACTGTATTTTTGCCTCCCACAATAATTATCAGTAGCTAATTTGCCATAAAATAGCACTTGTTAATGGGTAATTTGCATATATATTCTGTATCCAGAGTTACAAAAAAGAGGAGTTCCCGTCAAGAAAATGTTTGAGAAATTTACAACTAGAAATAAAATTTCTTTGCGATCGAAAATAAAGCTAAAAATATGACTCAGCCAGAAGCACTACATAATTTGCTCCAGGCGATCGCTGCTGGCGATATTAGCCCCGAAACTGCCCTGGAAAAGCTTAAACACTTACCCTTTGAATCTGTGGATGAATTTGCCAAAATAGACCATCATCGACAACTAAGAACAGGCTTTCCTGAAGTTATTTGGGGGGCAGATAAAACCCCAGAACAAATTATTCAGATTATTACTGCCATGAGACGAAATACCAAGGTAGTGATGGCAACTCGCATTGAAGCAGAGATATATCAACAACTAAAAACAGCTATTCCCGATTTAATTTATTATTCTACTGCCCGTATTTGCACCTTGTCTGCGCCTCAAGCCCCAACTCAAATCGGTACTATTTCCATTCTCACTGCTGGTACTGCCGATCTACCCGTTGCCGAGGAAGCAGCTATTACCGCCGAATTGTGTGGTTTTGCCGTTACTCGCCTTTGGGATGTGGGAGTTGCTGGAATTCAACGTTTGTTGAGTCATCGCCAGGTTGTTTATGAAGCCGATGTTTTGATTGTGGTAGCGGGCATGGAAGGAGCTTTACCCAGTGTCGTTGCAGGTATGGCAGATTGTCCCGTAATTGGAGTGCCTACCAGCGTCGGTTATGGAGCAAGCTTTGGTGGAGTTGCGCCATTATTAACTATGCTAAATTCTTGTGCTGCGGGTATTGGAGTGGTAAATATAGACAATGGCTTTGGGGCAGCTATTCTTGCTGGGCAGATATTACGCACTGCCAGAAAAATTGGTGTTGCCGATAGTGGTTAAGTAGGTGGGTCAAATTAATTAGGAAGATAGTTTGCTCAAAAAGTAGCAAGTAGCAAGTAGCAAGTGCTAATCAGTGAATTTAGATTATTTCCGTTTTATATTTAATTCCCCCTACCTACCTACTTAATTATTATTTTGCAAAATAATAAATTAAATAATAAATTAAAGGTGCCAAAGCGATCGCTGGTAAAAAAGAACCAACTCGTATTTTGACGATCTCTAATAAATTACAGCCAATTGCCATAATCATTAACCCACCAACCCCAGTAATAATAAACAGATAAGGATTATTATTAGAATCAGGAACAGTATCAGCAATTAATCCTGCAATTAAAGATAATCCACCCTGATAAACTAATATGATTAAAGTCGAAAAACCGACACCGACACCATAAATATTGGCTAGGGCAATGGAAATTATTCCATCCATAGTTGCTTTAAGAGTTAACAGGGTATTATCACCATTTAGACCATTATTAAAGCTACCAATCAAAGTCATTGGACCGATACAAAATAATAAACTGCTAGCAACAAAACCCTCAGTAAACAATCCTTTGCCCCGAAATTTCTTTTTGAGCCAATCTCCAACCGCAGCCAACTTTTCTTCGATTTGTAACCATTCACCCAGTACACCACCCAATACTATCGCTAAAAGTCCCAGCACCGCTCCATCTATACCACTAGCCTGTACTTTACTCATACTGTTTGCCATGCTTAAGCCGATCCAAATTGTTAGTAAGCCAATGCCTTGAGTGATAATAGTTTGGATCTTTGATGAAAGACGATCTTTAAAGATTAAACCTAAACTTGTACCGATCATCACGGTAAAAATATTAATCCAAGTCCCACTGGTTTTTGCCCAAACGTCTAAGCTCATAATAAGTAAAACTAGTTATCAAGGAATGAATCGAGAATTTTATATATTGCGACATTGCCAAGCAACAGGGCAAGCAGCAGATGCACAATTGACTGAAACAGGAAAACAACAGGCAATTGACTTGATTAATGGCTTAAGTGATATTAATCTCAAACGTATTATTTCAAGCCCATATACAAGAGCTATTCAATCAATTGCTCCTTTAGCAGAATATCTTAATTTGCCAGTAGAATTAGATTCTAGGTTAATTGAACGGATATTAAGTCCAACTCCACTCGATGATTGGAGAAAATCTCTTAGAGATACATTTGAAAACTTAGATTTGTATTTTGAAGGCGGTGAATCGAGTCGAGCACCAATGCAGCGTGGTTTAGCTGTAGTTAATGAAGTATTAAAACAAACAACAGATACAGATCGTTTTTTGCTTGTTACCCATGGCAATTTAATGGCATTACTTTTGAAACATTTTGAGCGGCGCATTGGTTTTGATGACTGGCAAAATTTAAGTAATCCCGATATTTATCGTGTTCGTTTTACTCAACAACAAGTCCAGGTTATTCGTGTTTATTCTGATAAATAGTCTAAGAAGATCTTTGTGAAGGAAGAATCCAACTTTTTTAGTGTTAACGTCAAAGCGATCGCTGATAAAAAAGAACCAACTCGTATTTTGACGATCTAGACAATCTTTGACATACTCCCCGCACCTGAAGGTGCGGGGATTCTGGGATCAAACAACACTTGCTACCTGTGGCAGTCTTACGGTGTCTAACCCAAGAGAAGATGCCCCTTCTCTTTGAAGATTAACTGAAGCGTTTAAATCTCTTTGAATGCCTTTGGTATTACAGCTAGGACAATCCCAAAATCTATCTTTTAGACTCAATTCTTGGTGAATATACCCACAGTGAGAACAGGTCTTAGAACTCGGATAGTAGCGATTTACAAAGTGAACTACTTTTCCTTTGATAGCTGCAACAGTTTGTAGGATTTCTAAAAAGGTAGCAAAACTTAAATCGCTAACTTTTCGACCCCACAACCGTTTCATACCATCTAAGTTCAAATCTTCAAATATTAGTACATCGTATTTATTAGTCAAATCATGTGCCAATTTCCAAAACCAATCACGACGCTGATTAGAAATATCTTCATAAACCCGATTTAGGTGGTCTTTGGCTTTGTACCAATTATTTGAACCTTTTTTCTTACTTGATAGATTACGACTAGCTGCTTTTAGCCTATTTCTAGAGGAGTTGAAAAATAAAGGAGACTCAATAGCTGAATTGTCACTCGCTGTTAGAAATGTTCGTAGCCCATAGTCGAAGCCTGCTATTTTACCAGTCACTACTCCGAAAGATTTATCTACATAATTAGTCACAACTAAGATCAACAGTTCGCCCAAGTTATTTCTTTTAACAGTTAGTGTTTTAACTTTTCCCTGTATTTCCCGACTTTTTGAAAACTTATAAACTCTATTGCCAATGCGTATTTTATTGCCAGACAAAAACTTATATCCAGCTTGCTTAAGCGTGAAACTTTTATACTTCCTAGTTTTTTTAAAGCTAGGCGGTCTCGTCCCTTTCTTAAACTGCTGAAAGAAAAGTTTGTAGGCTTTGTCTATTCGCTGACAAATATCTTGCACAGCTTGAGAACCTACTTGTTGCCAATATTTAATACGTTTTCGCAGCTTGGCAATATGCCTCATCAATTTGTACACATTCAAGTGTTTACCAAACATTTTGTAGTATCGCTTATGCAAAGCAATACACTTATTGTAGATACTTCCGCTAGCGTTTATTTGCCAATGGATGCATCTATTTTGCTTGGTTCTGTATAACTTGAATTTATAAGTTTTCATCTGCGAAGCGTTATCCTTGAGGATTCACTTATTTTATCATGAATGTAGTACGTAAAGCAGTCATGAATGACGGGGCCCCAGACCCAATTATTTTGGTAATAAATCGCTAAAATAATTGCTTTTCATTCTTTGGCAATAATTACGTAAAGTTTCGCGATCGCGAGCAAAAATATTCAGGGGACATTCAATAGGTACATCAATTAGGTTGGCTAAAAAAGAATAGGCGACCGCATCATAAGAAGATGGTTGTTTGCCAAAAAGATAAGGTTGCTCACCCAAAATAGTTGCTACTGCATCAATATCTTTCTTCCCAAATGCATAAATTTCATCAGGGGTAAATTTACCAATTCCATTGGAATTAAGAGTAGCAGCAATGCGTTTTTTATTTCTTGTTGCCAATATAGGAAATATGATGTTAAGGGGAAAAGGAATTAAATCAAGGGCTCCAATAAAACTAGACAAAACTGGACAGGCTTTCTGCTAGTAAGGGTTGTAACCTACTCGTTGAGGGGGACAAATCGCCCTTTATTAATATTTTTGTACTAAAAAAGAGGCAAAATACTGG
>JASJDX010000082.1 GCA_030064975.1 Pleurocapsa sp. MO_192.B19 | reverse complement strand
GTGTTTAAATCTGCGGTGCCGAGTAGATCTCTGCCTTGAAGCTGTTTCATATTGCCAATTTTTAATGGTTAATGGGGTACTTTAAATTTTGAATCCTTACCTAGAAAGGATTAATTTTAAAGCTAACAGTAGAACTTAATCAACCAAATTAGAGGAGGAAAATGTTACAACAGGAATAATTTTGATGCTAATTCAAGAGATTTTTCCCTCAATCTAATTGTTTCTCCGTATTTTAGACACAAACATACAGATACAAATATGAATATTTATTGTTGAGATCGCGCATCAGACAGAAGCACAAATTGTTATTAAAAACCTAATGATATTTTCTTCATTCAATAGCTCAAGAAAACCAAATTTTGTTAAGAGACTTGCTCAAGCTCAAAATGAGAGTCTGGATTTTAATACTAACATCAAGAAAAATAGTAAACATAAATCTCCATTTGGTTTCTATCTTGCTGTTACTATTTTTCAGATTGGTTGTTGTCTAAGTTTACCTGGCTTCCTGACTAAAAAAGCTATTGGGGCAGAAGATGTTTTATTAAACTATGGAGTTTTAGAATTTTCAGTATCAGTCGAATCTCTTGAAACTTATGCCACAGAAGGAAAAATTAAAGGGGAACTAAAAAGTTATGCTGGATTTCTTTCTCCAGAACAATTACAACAGTTTAGGGTTGGTTTGAATACTAGTGCTGATTTCGGTCATTTAGAGATCGCTCAATTCCTTTATTCTTTTCAGGGGGAAAAAATTCTGGAACGAGTTTCTAGAGTCATTAAAACTAAGGCTCGTCAACCAGGTTTTTATGCTATTCGTTCAGCATTAATTTTAGCGGCGGCAGATAAGGAAACAGGTGGCTTGACTCCCCTCAACATTCTCAAAAAGTTTCCTACCGATGCTCTGCGGATTGATTCTCGACAAGGAGTAAAAATTATCAAGGATTTAAGTCGGGTTGTCCAGCAAAATAGTCAGGCGATCGCTGCTGTGGAGCAAAAAGCAACTAGAGAACGTCAAGAAAATGCTATTTCTCATAGCGTTAGAGACTTGAACTTGCTGATGCCAGGAAAATATCGCTATCGTAAGCAGCTATTAACGATGCAAGATAATAGTCGCGATCGCACTTTTCCTGTGGAGCTTTATTTGCCTCAAGTACAAAGTAAGCAACCCCTACCTTTAATAATTATTTCCCATGGTTTAGGGAGCGATTTGACTACTTTTGCTTATTTTGCCAAACATCTCGCTTCTCATGGTTATGCTGTTGCTGTGCCAGAGCATCCAGGAAGCAGTGCTAGTCAAATTGAAGAACTTTTAAGTGGTTTAGATAGCAATGTGACTCCACCAGAAGAATTAATTGATCGTCCTCTGGATATCAAGTTTTTGCTCGATCAATTAGCTAGGGACTATGGCAACAAGCTTGATACTAATAATGTAGGCATGATTGGTCAGTCTTTTGGTGCGTATACTGCCTTAGCGATCGCAGGAGCCGAATTAAATTGGTCAACTTTAGAGCGCGATTGCCTCAATTCCGACGATTCTTGGAACTTGTCTTTGCTAATCCAATGTTTAGCATTACAGATACCAATTATGGAAACAGATATTGATTTAAAAGATGAGCGTATTACTTCGGCGATCGCTATAAATCCCCTTACCAGTGCAGTGTTTGGCAAGGAAAGCTTAAGCAAGATCGATATTCCTCTAATGTTAGTATCAGGCAGTTCTGATCCAATTACCCCTGCTTTATCAGAGCAAATTATTCCGTTTACCTGGTTGACAACTCCTGAAAAATACTTGGTATTGCTCAAAGGTGGAACACATTTCTCTACCCTTAACGAATCGGCTGGTAGTATTCCTGTTCCTCCTCAGGCGATCGGACCTTCTCCCAAAATAGCTCAAGACTATATCAAACAAATGGGTTTAGCATTTTTTGGCACTTATGTTTCCCAACAATCAACATATGCTGATTATCTCAATGCAGAATATGGGGCTGTAATCAGTAAAAGGCAAATTCCTTTGAGCCTCATAGAATCTCTGGCTCCACAATCCTTGCAGCTAAAATCTGCTAAATCAAAACAATAGAAAACAACAGATTTATTATTTTGATTAGTGATTACTATGATTACAGTCAGGCTTCGCGTTCCCTTCGATCCCGTTTAGTTGGGAATGCGCCTCCCGTTGACGCGGTGAGGTAGCGCGTTGGGCGGATTCCCCGACAGCCACGCAACTACCGAACCCTTTTGGGGGTTACACCTAGATTATTTGTTATATTACTCCAGCGTTACCTAAACCCAGAATAATTCCTGCGCCCAGAATATGACCTAAACTAGTAGTTGCCAGCAATTCTGGAAGACCAAAATTATCCCATACTTCTGGCTTGGGTACAGGTAAACTAGGGCCTTTTCCTGAATTTTGAATTGCATAACGACCAATGGCAATGCAGAACAAATTAGACATAATCATGATTAATGCTACCGAAGGATTCCAATCGATAGTTGAAGGAGTGTACTGAATTGCCAAAACAAAATTTGATACCATTGAATTTTTGACTCCCTTGCTCGTTAAATATTATTTCTGGACGGTTTTGTTTATAGGAATTATAAAAATCTCTCTGTGCAAAACATCATTTCTTCTAAATAATTAACAGTAATTCAAACTTTTACTAAAAAAACATATATAATAAGCAGTCAGTTCAAAAACAAATGCGAGTTAAAATTTGCGGACTAACTCAAGTAAAACAGGCTCAGGAGATTGCGGCATTGGGAGCAAGCAGCTTGGGTTTTATCTGTGTTGAGAAATCTCCGCGCTACATTACCCCAGAAAAAATCAGAGTGATCGCCGAACACTTACCCAGCAACATTGATAAAGTTGGAGTTTTTGCCAATCATTCCCTATCAGAAATTGCGACCGTAGTGACTACTGCTAAGCTGACTGCAATCCAACTTCATGGTGCAGAATCCCCCGAATTTTGCGCTCACTTAAGCAAAGTCATACCCCATGAAATCGAATTAATTAAAGCCTTTAGGATCAAAACCGCTGCATCCTTACAAGACACGCTGGCTTACATAGATAGGGTCGATACTTTATTATTAGACGCATATCATCCCCAAATGCTTGGTGGTACTGGTAAAACAATTGATTGGCAAGACTTAGAAAAATTTCGACCTGCTTTACCCTGGATGCTAGCAGGAGGATTGAACCCAGATAATGTACTCGATGCCCTGTCTCACTTAAGTCCCGATGGAATTGATTTGTCTAGTGGGGTTGAGCGATCGCCAGGAGATAAAGACTTAGCTAAGGTAGCTGAACTTTTTAAACAATTAACAACTAATCTTTAATAACCAACAGTCATGAGATAAAGGCATGAGATAATTACGTACTTGCAAAGTAGTTATCGTAAATCATGAAAGCACTAGTGGTAGGTAATGGAGGCAGAGAACACGCCATAGCCTGGACATTATTACAATCTCCCAATGTCAAACAAGTTTTCTGTACTCCTGGTAATGGTGGTACTGCCACTATGACAAATTGCCAAAATCTCCCTGTGGCGGTAGATAATTTTGCGGAAATTGCCAGGGTGGTTACAGAAAATCATATTTCTTTGGTTGTAGTTGGACCAGAAGTTCCCTTGTCTTTGGGAATTGTAGATTATCTTAGACAACACAATATTGCTGTTTTCGGCCCGACTAAAGAAGGGGCGCAAATTGAATCTAGCAAGTCTTGGGCAAAGGAGATTATGAACCAAGCAAATGTTCCTACTGCTAAGTCCAAAACTTTTACCGCTGCTGCCGCTGCTAAAGATTATATTCGTGCTGAGGGTGCGCCCATAGTTGTCAAAGCAGATGGTTTAGCCGCAGGTAAAGGGGTGATTGTCGCCACTACTATTGATGAAGCGATCGCTGCTGTTGAAGAGTTGCTGGGTAAAGATTCAGGTAAATTGGTAATTGAGGAATTCCTCACGGGGTCAGAAGTTTCTGTCTTGGCTGTCACCGATGGCAAAACTATTCGTCCTCTATCTCCTGCCCAGGATCATAAACGTATTGGGGAAGGAGATACAGGCAAAAATACAGGCGGAATGGGGGCATATTCACCTGTGCCTCTGATAACGGCAGAATTAATGCAAAGAATTGAACAGGAAATCTTACAACCTACCCTGGAAGCTTTAAATAAAAAAAATATTGACTATCGCGGAGTACTATATGCAGGTTTGATGATTACTCCTGCAGGTGACCCCAAAGTAATTGAATTTAACTGTCGTTTTGGCGATCCAGAAACTCAGGTGGTTTTACCTCTGCTAGATACTCCTCTAGAGCAAATTTTACTAGCCTGTGTTGCACAAAAACTAGAACAGCAGCCATCCTTTAAATGGAAAGCAGGTAGTGCTGTGTGTGTGGTAATCGCTTCTGGGGGCTATCCCGATGCTTATGAAAAAGGCAAAGCGATCGCTGGTACTCAAGCGGCGACCCAAAAAGGTGCAATTGTATTTCATGCAGGAACTAAATTACAAAAAAAGCAGATAGTTACTGATGGTGGTAGAGTGTTGGGGATTACAGCCTTTGGCGATAATTTTGCTCAGGCGATCGCCTTTGCTTATGATGCAGTAAAATCAATTCAGTTTGAAGGAATGTATTATCGTCGTGATATTGGACACAGATATAAACAATAAGCAATTATTAAGAAAAAATCATCAAATTTGCTCCCTATTTCACAGCACAATTGATACACTATAATTCAAATAACTTAACATTTTTTATTAAAAGTCGATTACATTGCTGACCTTTATTACCAAGATCAAAGAAATTATTGCCCTCTGGTGGTCGGAGTTTACCCTCCAAACCAAACTCATGGCTGCGGCTACCTTAGTGGTTTCCTTGATTATGAGTAGTCTGACTTTTTGGGCAGTAAACACCATCCAACAAGAGTCTAATATTAACGACACTCGCTTTGGTAGCGATCTGAGTATATTAATCGCCTCCAATGCTGCTCCTTTAGTTGCCGAAGATGACTTAGAAGGTCTAGCTAATTATTCTAATCGCTTTTACCACAGCACCTCTAGTATTCGCTATCTAATTTACGCCGACGAGTCAGGCAAGATCTTCTTTGGTATTCCCTATTCCCAAGCAGAAGTACAAAACTCCCTCACAATTAAACGTCGCATTCAATTGCCAGACAACTACGCTCAAAATAGTGATTTACCCTTCGTCAGACAACACCATACCCCTAACGGAGAGGTTACTGATGTTTTTGTCCCCTTACGGCACAAAAACGAATATTTGGGCGTGTTAGCTGTAGGAATCAATCCCAACCCAACTATTGTAGCTTCGTCTAACCTGACTAGAGATGTAACAATTGCTGTATTTATTACCATCTGGGCAATGGTAATTTTGGGTAATGTGTTTAATGCCCTGATGATTACTAGACCAATCAAAGAGCTTTTGGTAGGGGTAAGAAACATTGCCGCGAAAAACTTTCAGCAACGGATTAACCTACCTTTGAGAGGAGAACTAGGGGAGTTGATTGCTAGCTTTAATCTAATGGCAGAGAAGCTGGAAAACTATGAAGAACAAAACATCGAAGAATTAACTTCTGAAAAAGCCAAGCTAGAAACCTTAGTTTCAACTATTGCCGATGGTGCAGTGCTAATTGACCCTGAAATGCAGATTATTTTAGTTAACCCTACGGCGAGAAATATCTTTGGTTGGGATAAAGATGCGATCGGTGATAACATTTTACATCGTCTTCCTTCAGAATTAACAGTCAAATTAACCAAGCCTCTGTATCAAATGATCGACCGTAAGGTTGAGCTTGAAATGACAGAAGCAGCTGCCGAGGAAGAAACAACAGCTACCGAGGAAGAAAGCGAACAACACCATTTTCCCGCTAGAGATGAATTCCGCATTACCCTCAATCAGCCTGTATCCAGAACCATAAGAGTTTTACTAAGTCGGGTCATAGATGGTGGCAGCGAGAATATTAAGGGTATTGCAATGACGGTTCAAGATATTACCCGTGAGTTTGAGCTTAATGAGGCAAAAAGCCAATTTATTAGCAATATTTCCCATGAATTGAGAACCCCTTTATTTAATATCAAATCTTTTATTGAAACTCTATCGGAGTATGGTGAAGACCTAACTGAAATACAACGACGAGAATTTTTAGATACTGCTAACCACGAAACAGACCGTCTTACCCGTTTAGTAAACGATGTTTTAGACTTATCTCGTTTAGAATCTTCTCGTACTTATAATCTGAGTAAGGTAGATTTAGCTCAACCAATCGAACAGACTTTAAGAACTTGCCAGTTAAATGCTAAAGATAAAGGTATTGAATTGCATAAGGATATACAACCCAATTTACCCTTAGTCTTGGGTCATTACGATTTACTACTACAAGTACTAACTAATTTGGTAGGAAATAGCCTTAAATTTACTAATTCGGGGGGAACAGTTACGGTTTGCGCCCATAAAACAAGCGCTGATTCTAATACACTTGGTCAACCAGCTGTCAAAATAGAAGTAACTGATACGGGAATTGGTATTTCACCAGAAGACAAAGAAGCGATCTTTGAGCGTTTCTTTAGAGTAGAAAATCGGGTTCATACTTTAGAAGGTACTGGTTTGGGTCTTTCTATTGTGAGAAATATTATTGAAAAGCACAATAGCAGAGTTTATATCGAGAGTGAAGTGGGAAAAGGGACTACTTTCTGGTTTGAATTGCCAGTTTATCCCTCGGAAGTTGAAGAAACAGTCAAAACCATCAGCGTTAACGAATAATCACTAGTTATCTGGAACTTATAGCTAGTAAGACACTAAATACAATTAATACAGCGATCGCAATTAAACCCTGATTTCGATTTAACCAGTTTTTAATTCCTGCCCAACCTTTTCGACTTGCAGGAGTATCGATTTCGGCAATCAAAGGTGTAGAGTGGTCGTGAAATAAAGTACAGCTTTTTGCATAGGGACGTTGGGGAAAATTACAGGTATCATCAAGATGGTAAGTACAGCGATCGCATAGCCAAGTATTATCTTCTGACTGATATAAGGGAATACCAGGATGACCAAAAGCTTTTAAAGGATTATTACAATGAGGACAACTTACCGCCTGAAAATCTACAGGCTGTTTACATTTAGAGCAACTAGGCATTTTTTTGGCAGGATGAAGGATAAATATGACCAATTACTGATTACTGTTGGAGGGAAATTTGCGGATTTGGAATTCCTTGCTTTCAGTCATTTTATAATTAATGTTCATTTTGCTCATAGCCGCTGAAAATTCTTGTTCAATCATCAGCAAATCTTTCATGGGGATAGATTTCCACTGTTTGCGAGTTTGCCAACGGATAGTAAAAATTACTTTATCTGGTGCATTAGGCTCAATCCAAACTTCTTTACCCAAAAAACCAGGATAGGTAGACAGGGATGCAGTCCAAATTGCTTCATCTTTTTGGATAAACTGTTCCCTTGATTTGGAATCTACGATAAATTTAAGCCATTCGATAACCATATAATTTTGCCAAGAGATCAATTATATTTATGTTGAGCTATTCTACGATCTAATAACTACAATCTAATAACATAGTAAATAAATTTGAGGAAATATTAGGAATGGATAATAATGATTGGCTAAAGCAGCTACTAATGGTAGGTATTGGTACGACTTCTCTGGTAGCGGAAAAAATCAAAGAAGTCAGTGATGAGTGGGTCAAAGATGGCAAGATTAATCCTGAGCAGGCAAAATCTTTTGTAGATGACTTGATGTCTCAGCTCAACACAGAATCAGGAAGTGTTCAGAAGCAAGTAGAACGACAAATGAAGAATATGCTACAAGATTTAGGAGTACCCCGCCAAGCTGAAATGGATGAGTTACGAGGGCGCATTGATCGTTTAGAGCGTCAAGTCAGAGATTTGGAAAATAAAAATTGGCGTTAAGGGTGTTATATGTTGTTGTCTTTTTGGCATAATTTAATAAAATAACGGACACAATCATTACTATCGGCTAATATTGAGATCGTAAACTTGATAATGCTTATGCTACTCAAATAAAAATGAGAGCAAAAAAAGGTGTTCTGAATCTATCAAAAATAAGAACTATTGCTGTAGATTTTGAACCATAAACTCTCCTTAAAACGATGAATCTGTGATTACATTAACTTTATTACATCCTCTTCAATCAGTAGCAGTTCAAAGCTGGACGTTTAATGATCAACCCAGTATTAAAATTGGTCGTGCGACTAATAATGAAGTCGTTCTCTATAGTGCTGTTGTATCTCGTAATCATGTTGAAATTAGAAAATCAGGTGAAGAAGAGTGGGAAATTGTGAATCTTGGCTCTAATGGTACTTATGTTGACGGCAAGCGTATTGATCAGATTAAGGTAGTAGATGGCATGATTGTAAGTTTAGCTAGTTCTGGCCCTAAGATTTTAATTAAAATCGAATCACCATCAAATCAGGGGCAATCAAACTCTTCTGAGGAACAATCTAGAACCAGACGGCAACCCAAAGGTGCTAAAGATACTCTTATTAGCTAGGCTGTCTCGGCAATTATCTGTTTAATTTGCTTTAGGTCTACAGATGGGAATTCTGAAGAGGTAGCTGCTTTCAACCATAATAAATACTCCACATTACCTGCTGGTCCTGTAATAGGTGAAGTAGTCAGACCTTGATATTGCCATCCCAAAGACTCTGCTGCTTGCCATACTTGCCAAATTGCCAAGGCTCTATCTTCAGGATTACGCACTACGCCGTTTTTGCCAACACGTTCTCGACCTACTTCAAATTGAGGTTTAATCAAAAGTACTGCTTCTTTAGGGAAGGTTAATAAATTCCATAGAGGTTTAAGCACCTTGGTTAATGATATAAAGGATAGGTCCATCACTCCCAACTCTGCCATGGAAGACCCGCCATATAACTTATCAGGGGTAAGATGTCGTATATTAGTTCTTTCCTTTAAGATAACGCGATCGCAGGTACGAATACTCCAGGCTACTTGTCCATAACCCACATCTATTCCATAGACTAGTTTTGCCCCCGATTGCAATAAACAGTCGGTAAACCCCCCTGTAGAGATTCCACCGTCTAGACAAATTCTGTCTTGTACATCAATCTTAAAAGCCTGGAGAGCCTTAATTAATTTTTTTCCACCACGGGATACATAGGGAGGTTTTTCCTTGACTTTAATCTCGGCTGTAATTTTTACTTCTGTACCTGGTTTGTCAATGATTTCTTGATTGACCTTAACTTTTCCTGCCCTAATTAAACGTTGTGCTAAGACACGAGAATCGCAGAGTTCAAGACTTACTAATAGTTTGTCTAATCGCTGTTTTGCCAATATTCGTTTTGATCGATAATTTATCTTTAGTTTATCTTAGTAAAGCCAGTTCAGTATTCCTCATCTTCAAAGTAGATGCAGTTTATAAGTTTATTATTTGAAAGTTTGTTATTTGAAAATTTGAAAAGTAAAACCAGGATTCACACTTTATTCTCACCGTGCAAACCCTGGATATGTTCGAGAAGTATCTTTTATTATGATAGATGTTGTTGTTAATCAAAACATCCGTAATTTGACTTAACTCATTGATACAAATACGATTAAAAATCGGCAATATCACTTAGATCGGCTATTTTTTTACTTTCAGCCAATATTTTCTTATTGTCTCAAGATAACTACTGCTCGATTAATTTAGCAGCTAAAGCTATTGCTACTAAAGCTTTTGAACACTAGGATTGCTTATAAATAATACCAAACTTGATTTGAGAAAAAAAGATCTTTTTGCGCCCAAGTTAGGTCAGAATTGATCGAAAATAAATAATGAGAAGAAGAGAGTATTAATTATTAAAAAACTCACTCAATACCTCAAAATTATTAAATAACGAAAAAAACCAACAGCAAAAAAAAACTCTATGTTTGATGCTCTAGCAGATAAGTTGGACGATGCGTGGAAAAAACTGCGTGGTCAAAATAAGATATCTAAAGCCAATATTCAGGATACCCTCAAGGAAGTACGTCGCGCTCTTTTATCTGCCGATGTAAACCTTCAGGTAGTTAAAGCCTTTGTCGCCGATGTAGAAGAAAAAGCATTGGGAGAGGGTGTCATTTCTGGAGTCAATCCTGGGCAACAGTTTATCAAAATTGTCTACGATGAATTGGTCAAAGTGATGGGGGAAAGTAATGTCCCCCTAGCCCAAGCAGATCAACCTCCTACCGTGATTTTAATGGCTGGTTTACAGGGGACTGGTAAAACTACTGCCACAGCTAAATTAGCTTTGTATCTACGTAAGCAAGAACGTACTTGCTTAATGGTAGGGACAGACGTATATCGTCCAGCGGCGATCGATCAGTTACTTACCTTGGGTAATCAGATCGATGTTCCTGTATTTGAAATGGGAACTGATGCCGATCCCGTAGAAATTGCCCGTCAAGGGGTTGCCAAAGCCAAAGAACTTGGGGTTGATACAGTAATTGTCGATACTGCGGGGCGGCTTCAGATAGACAATGACATGATGGGGGAACTATCCCGCATTAAAGATACTATTAAGCCTGATGATATCCTGCTTGTAGTTGATGCTATGACAGGGCAGGAAGCAGCAAACCTGACCTACACTTTCCATGAGCAGATAGGCATTACAGGGGCAATTTTAACTAAGTTAGACGGCGATAGTCGTGGTGGTGCTGCCTTATCGGTTAGACAAGTATCTGGGCAACCAATTAAGTTTGTTGGGGTAGGAGAAAAAGTTGAAGCTCTAGAACCTTTCTACCCAGACCGTTTAGCATCCCGTATTCTCAATATGGGCGATGTTTTAACTTTAGTAGAAAAGGCCCAAGAAGAACTTGATTTGGCTGATGTCGAAAAGATGCAGTCTAAAATCATGGAGGCAAAGTTTGATTTTAATGACTTTATCAAACAAATGCGCTTGCTCAAGAATATGGGTTCCTTGGGGGGAGTCCTGAAGCTAATTCCTGGAATGGGAAAAATTAGTGGGGCAGATTTAGCTAAGGGAGAAAACCAGTTAAAGCGCACAGAGTCGATGATCAACTCTATGACCAAAGACGAAAAAACTAATCCCGAATTATTAGCTCAGTCTCCTAGTCGTCGTCGTCGAGTAGCTAAAGGCTCTGGTTTTGAAGAAAAAGATGTCTCCAAATTAGTTGCAGATTTTACTAAAATGCGTTCCATGATGCAGAATATGGGTCGCGGAATGCCTGGTATGGGGATGCCTGGTATGGGAATGCCTGGTATGGGCGGTGGAATGCCTGGTATGGGGATGCCTGGTATGGGTGGCTATCCAGAACAAGGCAGAAGGAAAAAGAAAAAGAAAAAGAAAAAAGGCTTCGGCTCGTTGTAAACTGATAGATTGTCTAAGTTAACCGTAGGGAAAAATAAATAGATAGATTACAATCGTAAAGGACAAATTTGAATAACTTATGATTAAATTACGTTTGAAACGCTTCGGCAAGAAAAGAGAAGTTAGTTACCGTATCGTAGCTATTGAAAGCAAAACCCGTAGAGATGGTCGCCCTATTGAAGAATTAGGTTTTTATAATCCTCGAACAGATGAGACTAGACTCAATGTTCCTGCCATTGTTAAAAGGTTAGAACAAGGAGCGCAACCTAGCCAAACTGTTAGAAGTATTCTTACCAAAGCTCAAGTTTTCGATCAAGTTCATGCCAAATAAGACCAAATTGTCTGGCGATCAGACAGCCGCTAGTCCTAATTATGAGAAACTAGTACGCTTTCTGATCGAACCTTTTTTAGATAATCCTCAATCTCTGTGTGTTAATTCTGAAGTTAATCAGAATAAAAAAAAGATTTGGCTGCGGGTTGCTTTTGACAAAGGCGATCGCGGTAAGGTTTTTGGTCGTGGAGGTCGCAATATTCAAGCGATTAGAACTGCTATCAAGACCGCAGCAACAGCCCATAATGATTCCGTTTTTTTAGATATTTACAGCGATGAACCAGCTAAATCTGATGATTTTGGTCGTCGTGGCAGCAGAGATTCAGGTAATGCTCGTAGGAGAAAAAGCCCGGCAAAACCTGCTCCGCGTATTGCTAAAAAGTAAATGTAAATAATTACTGCAATTGATAATTGCTACTACGTTGATTGCTAATTTGGATTGCCAATTTAATTGCTGCTTTCATACTACTGGCGTTAGCAACACCTTGCCCTGCAATGTCAAAGGCTGTGCCGTGGTCGGGAGAAGTGCGGATAAAAGGTAGTCCAATGGTTGTATTGATAGCTTGATCGAATGCCATCAGCTTAACGGGAATTAATCCTTGATCGTGGTACAAAGCTAAATAAGCATCGGCAGTGTTGGGTGGAAACTTAAAATTGCCGTACCAAGCTTGACCTGGTTTAACCCACATAGTGTCGGGGGGAATCAATCCAATTAATTGTGCTTGGGGATAACTGGCTTGGGCTTGTTTTAGCCAGTCTAAGAGCCAATCTTGTTCTTCTGTACCTAGTTGTCCTGCCTCGCCGCTATGGGGATTTAACCCAGCGATCGCAATTTGAGGCTGATTAATCCCAAAGTCTTGTTTCAGGCAGTCAATTAATAAATCTAGCTTTAGCGACATCAGCTGTGGTGTTAAAGCTTGAGAAACATCAGCAAGGGGAATATGGGTGGTTGCCAACAAACTGCGTAATATCCACCCTGTATGGGGAGATTGTGCGACAAACATCATGCCAAACTTGTTGACTCCTGCTCTTTGAGCTAAGACTTCAGTTTGACCAGGATATTTATGTCCTGCTGCTTTCCAGAGGGATTTCGCAATGGGTGCGGTGACAATTCCCTGGAATTTCCCTTGGATAGTTAAAGCGATCGCCTGTTCTAAACAGGCAAAACTGAATCCACCAGTGATAGCGTTACCTAATCCCAAAGTTATAGCATCATCCAAGGGAACATCTAAGATTGATAGAGTTCGAGGTTCAGCTAAATCTTGTTTGGTTAACTGAGTTTGTTGCAACAGATGTTCATAAGTAAATTGCAATAGTTGGCGATTGCCGATCACGATAATCTGACATTTTTCTGTTAAAGAATTATCTGCTAAAGCCTTGAGAATAATTTCAGGACCAATCCCCGCAGGATCGCCCATCGTAATAGCTAAAGAAATTGATGTAGACATGACCGCTTTGAAATAATTGGTTATAGGTGATCCGACTTGATGATTTACAATACTTTTTATTGACTATGGCTGAAAATTAGAAATTAAAACTAATATCATCCCCTTAGTAAAGATCTAAACAAAAAAATAGGAGAAATTAACATGAGCGCGGAAAGTATGTTGTTCAACGGAGCAATTTTATGTACTACTTTAGTTTTGGTTGGACTTAGCCTAGGTTTTCTGATCCTGAAAATCCAAGGCGGAGAACCAGAATAGGTCTGACCTGATGATTTTTTAATTAATTATCATATAGACAATAAAGTTAAAAATTACGATATTGACTCAATAGAGCGATCGCTTTTAATTTTGAGCGATCGCTTTATTGTTAGATTAACTTGCTCTCAATGTTGGTAAAATCATGCCGAAGAAACTGTCCTCTGGCTTTTTAACTTAATTCTCGTAACCTCTGATTAAGGTAGTTAATGATGATTTGTGCAAGAATTCTAGTATGGTGATTATAGAAAGTAAAATTGACTAATAATTCTCATTTTTTTCCTTTTCCATGTCATCTCCAGTTCCTTCAATCGAATTTTTCCAGGGTGTTGCCGAAGAATTAAGCAGTGTTAGTTTGCGACGCCACAAAAATACAGGAATTCGTAATGTTTTAATGATTTTTGAATCTTTAAACGCTCTAGAGAAATTTAACAGCTTTACCAAAGGATCGGCCCAAAATATAAGCTTAATTGATTCTGAGGGAGAGATCTTAGTTACACCAAATTCTTTGAAAATTATTTTTGGTGGGGATGAAGGAGATGAACTAAAACAGGTAAAATGCGAGTTTGAGATTGAATCAGATAGCCACTGGGAAAGATTCATCCGTTTCATGGATCGTTATGCAGAGGCTAACGGAATGGAATTTGGCACAAAATAAGTCAATGATAAAATAACAAGATTTTAATAATAAGATTTTATTTTAAAACATGAAGATTGCAATTACAGGAGCAACAGGATTAGTCGGCACTCGTTTGGTAGAACAACTTAATGAGAAAGGACACCAAATATTAGTTTTTACTCGTAACCCTAATAAAGCTCAAAAAGTTTTTCCCGCTTCCGCCTTTTCTAAGCTAGAAATAGTCAAATATACTCCCCAAGAATCAGGAGAATGGCAAAAGTCTGTTTCTGGTTGTGATGCAGTAGTTAACCTGGCAGGGGAACCCATTGCTGAACGTTGGACATCCCAGCAAAAACAGGCAATTATGGAAAGTCGCCAAATTGGTACAAGAAAACTAGTAGAAGCGATCGCTATGGCAGAACATAAACCTCAAGTACTAGTTAGTGGTTCGGCGATCGGCTACTATGGCACTAGCGAAACAACTGCTTTTGATGAGAATAGCCCTTCAGGTAACGATTTTCTGGCTCAAGTCTGTCAAAATTGGGAAGCAGAGGCGCAGAAGGTTACAGAATCAGGAGTGCGTTTAGTTATCCTCCGCATTGGTATTGTTTTAGCTAACGGTGGTGCATTAGGCAAAATGATTGGTCCGTTCAAAATGTTTGCGGGAGGTCCAATTGGTAGTGGTAAACAGTGGTTTTCTTGGATACATCGCGATGATCTAGTGAATTTAATCTGTCAGGCGATCGAGCGATCGGATATGTCTGGAGCATATAATGCTACTGCCCCTAATCCTGTGCGTATGGGTCAACTGTGTCAAACTTTGGGAGAGGTTATGAATCGTCCTTCTTGGCTACCTGTTCCCGATTTTGTCTTAGAAATTTTACTGGGAGATGGTGCAGTCGTTGTTTTAGAAGGACAACAGGTATTACCACAAAAAACCCAGTCTACGGGTTTTAATTACCAGTACGCCGAACTTAAACCAGCATTATCAGAGATTGTTGCTTAGTGATCTGTCAATTTTGAATTGAAAGCTAATAGCTAATAGCTTCTATTAAAAATGCGCTCGCTGACAACAAATAATTAAACAAAAACCAAGTCAGATCGATCAATTTGAGTAGGTTGGATATCAGCCAGTACGGCTAAATCCACACCAAAAGCACGAATAATAGTATCGCTGCCATCGGTGACAAATTCTAGCGTATTAAAATCAAGACTGGTGTTAGCCAAACCAATTACATCTCCTTCAGTGCTACTGAAGTCAGTAATAATATTTGCCATTCCTGGTAAGTTGCCTTCTCCTGTCAGAATCCAAAACCGATCGGCATCTAAACCCCCACTAATTAAATTGTTACCTTCTCCCGTACCAACAAAAAAAATATCTTCCCCTGAATCACCAACAAGACGATTATTATCGCCAGCCAACAAAATATCGTCGCCGTCACCTCCATAAATGCGGTTATGTCCAAAAGCTTGAGAGACATCAATTAAATCATCACCACTACCCGTAAATAAGATATCGTTATCACCATCAAAGTCACTGTTTAAATCCGCAGCATCAATTAAGTCACTGCCCACACTGCCAAAAACGGTTTCTACTGACTCATCTGCTAGGGGAGTATCGTCTAGGGAAGAAAATAATTCATCGGCATCGAAATCGAGATTGTCAAAGCTAGGGTCTAAAGACACTAAAACATTGGGTGGTAAATCAGAAACAGGTACAGTTGCCCCTTGAGTATCTCCTGGGGCAGATTCAGTATCGATATCTATATGTAGAGGCGTTTCGGGAGAGAAGTCTGGTTCGCTAAGATTAATTGCTGCAACTAAATCCCAAACTGGATTGGGGTCATTATCGCTTTGAATTACCTCAAGAGCATAGTCCAAAAATTCCGCAGCAATAATACTTTCAGGTGTACCCGTATCCAACCATGCTTGGTAATCCTCGCGATCGAATTCAATCTGATTGGTAGCATCTAAAGAAGTAATCTGGATTTTTAAGCCATTCTCCCCTGCGTCAAATACTTCTTGGGCGGCTACGGGGTCAATCCAGATATTAAACTCGGCAGCAGTATTTGTAGAAAAAGGTGGATCGGGGAGTACGGGTAAATTACCTTCGGTAAATACCGCCCCACCCATAATTTGCACTACTTCAATATTGCCGAAGCTTTGCGTCGCGATCCGACCATTGTTGACAATATTGAAGTAGTGCAAATTATGGGTGGGGCGGTATTTACCGAAGGTAATTTACCCGTACTCCCCGATCCACCTTTTTCTACAAATA
>JASJDX010000081.1 GCA_030064975.1 Pleurocapsa sp. MO_192.B19 | reverse complement strand
TTGATGGCTTACAGTCCGCTTTTGACATCAATCTAACCCAGAGCGATCGCCTAGAATGGATAGAGGCTAATCAGCAGCTAGAGACAAATTTTGACGAAGTCAAAGAAGTAGCCGAAGCCTTTATTCCGCAAAGCTTAAATCCTTTAGAAGATGATTCTTTAGACCTTAGTGAGCTTGAGTCAGTCTTTGACCTCGATACGACAGAAGAAACGCCAAGCACAATTCAATTAACCCAGGGTGAGTTTTCTCCCTCCTTATACCCACAGCAAGAACCATCTGTAGACAAGATGGTCAGAGTTCCCATTGCACAACTACAACAATTTAATCATCTTTTTGAGCAACTAATTTTAGACCGCAACACCATTAATCTAAGATTACAACAGTTTCAGAAGGTTATTTCCTTAATGAGAGTGCGAATGTCTCAGATAGAACGATCCAACACACAGTTAAAACAATGGTATGACCACGCTTCTGGAGAAGGATTTTTCAACAAGCAACAACTCCTAAAAAATTTAGTTACCCCCTCAACCAGAAGCGATCTTGCTTTGCAAGGTGGCAAAGCCAATCGCAATTTAGTCGTAGATCGAGCACTCCGCGATCGCTTTGATACCCTAGAAATGGATCGCTATGATGAGGTTCATGTAATCTGCCAAGATCAAATGGAAACCGTCGTTCAACTGCAAGAAGTTACCAAAGACATCGAACTAGGGTTACAAGAACTTAATCAAGCCGTTAGTGAGCTAAACTACACTACCAAATCGATGCAAGGTAACGTTACTCGTACTCAAATGTTACCCTTTGCAGAAGTAGTCAAGCGTTTTCCTCGAGCAATTCGCGATCTTAATCTCCAGTTTAATAAACAAGTTAATCTCGAAGTTTTCGGCGATGACACCCTCTTAGACCGCTCGGTTATCGAAGCTCTTGGCGACCCTTTAATGCATTTGTTACGTAATGCTTTCGACCACGGAATAGAATCCCCCGAAAATCGAATTGCTGCTGGTAAAAACCCCTCGGGAACAATTACCATACAAGCAACTAACCAAGGGACTTACAACGTTATTACTCTTGCCGACGATGGTAGTGGGATCTCTCTCGATCAAATTCGCGATCGCGTTTGCCGAATGGGTATTCCTCGTCGTTTTGTGGAAAAAATACCAGAACAAGAATTACTTGACTTTATCTTTGAGCCTGGATTTACTACTACACAAGAAGTCACAGAACTTTCAGGCAGAGGAGTAGGGATGGATGTGGTTAGGACTAATCTCCAAGAAATTCGTGGTGATGTTCAAGTAACCACTAACCCTGGGCAAGGTACAAAATTTACCTTGAGAATTCCCTTTACTTTATCCATCTTAAGAGTAGCAATCATCGAACAGGCTGGTATGATTTTTGCTGTTCCTGCCAATAGTATTCAAGAACTTATACCTTTAGAATCAGAAACGATAAAAACTTTAGAAAACAACAAATATATACTTTGGAATCAGACAGAAATCCCCTTAGTAGAAATGGAAAAAACCTTAGTTTATCCTCGTTCTCATCACACTACAAATTTAACTAGTAATCCTGTTATCGATCAAACTATGGCTTTATTGGTCGGAGAGCAAAAAATATTTGCTGCACTACAAATTAGTCGCTTTTGGCATGAGCAAGAATCTACTATTAGACCTATTGATAGTCCCATTCCATTACCTCCAGGAGTTATTAGCTCCCTAGTCCTGGGAGATGGTAAAGTTATTCCTTTGGTCGATCCTGTTTTACTCATAGAAAAATGCTTAAAAGAGCAATCTGCTAATGAACAAAAGAGTGATGATTTTACAGAAACCCCAAATATACCTGCTATCAAAACTATTTTGTTAGTAGATGACTCAATTAATGTACGTCTCTATCTAAGTTTAACTTTAGAAAAAGCTGGTTATCGAGTAGAACAGGCAAAAGATGGTCAAGAAGCTATCGACAAACTAGTTAGTGGACTATCTGTGCAAGCTATTATTTGTGACATTGAAATGCCTCGAGTCGATGGTTATGGTGTTCTCGAAGAAATAAAACAGCGAGCAGAATTTGCCGAGCTTCCCATAGTTATGCTTACTTCTCGTAGTAATGAAAAACATCGTAAGCTAGCTATGAATTTAGGAGCGTCTGCTTATTTTTCTAAACCTTATAATGAACAACAATTATTAGATAAATTAGGAAAGTTATTACAGTCTAAAAATTAATAAAAAACAATAAAAAATTAAATTTAATCTGAATTGTTAATCTAGATAATTCGATAATTCATTAGTAGAATGCCCAAAGAACTATGTCCTTGTGGAAATAAAAAATTATATAAGTACTGTTGTGGGATGTATTTATCTGGGGAAAAAAAGCCAGAGACAGCAGAAAAATTAATGTGATCGCGTTACACAGCTTTTTGTCAAGGTAATATTGATTATTTAATGGCGACACTTCATCAGGATCGAAGAAGTCAAAGGGATTTTGCTGAATTAACTAAAAATATTAACCAGACTCAATGGTTAGGCTTAACCGTAATTAATACTAATAAAGGTAAAAAAAATGACGCGATCGGCTATGTAGAATTTGAAGCTATTTATCAAGTAAATGAACCACGACAACTCCACGAACGTTCTAAGTTTATCAAAGATAATGGTCAATGGTTTTATGTAGAAGGCGATATCCTACCAGGAACAGTCCCAAAACGCCACCAACCTTGCTGGTGTGGTAGTGGAGAGAAATATAAAAAGTGTCATGGAGTTTAAAAAATTTAAAATCGCGAAGCAGTTATTCGTTAGCTATTAGCTAATTACTCTTTTTATTCCTCATCCTTTTAAGTCGTTGTTGCCTGAATTTCCGCTTCTGTAACCTCTTTTAAGCGCACTTCATCCCGTTGAGGATCGGCGCGAGTTACTTGCATTTCTAGACGTTCACCTAGAAAAACAGAACGATCAAAGCGATGAGGTAATTCCATACCCAAGTCTTCAATTAAAATTAGACCTAAGTTTTCATCTTCCCGTAGCCAACGTAAAACTATTACACCCCAAACACATTCAGCATTGCGTCTAAGATATTCCAGTCCCCAATAGCGGTTGGTTTGACGCTCTACTAGTGTTGCTTCATAAGACGAGCTGCTAACACTGTAAACAATTTCTTGGAGTTCTTCGCGAGAGAAAGGCAGCTCTCCACCTTTTAAGTGAGCTTTGATTTGAAAATGTGCTAGCAAGTCACTGTAGCGACGGATAGGAGATGTTACCTGCACGTAACTTTCTAAGCCCAAGCTAGCATGGCGAATAGGAGACATACTCATCTCGCTACGAGGCATACAGCTACGCAATGCACAAAAACGAGTAGGGCCTGCAGGTAGTTGAAGTAATTCTTCTTCTGATGGTAACTCTGGCTGTGGCTGCCCTCTAAAAGGTAAAGGTAAATTGTTTTCCGTTCCATATCTACCGCCAATTTGACCTGCTAAAATCATCATTTCGGCAACCAACCGTCGAGAGGGAGAGCTATCGATCAATTCAATGGTGACTTCTTCGTTGTCTTTGACTTTAATGATCGATTCAGGCATTTTAATTTGAATCGATCCTTGTGCCTTACGCCACTCTCTCCTTAACTGAGCCTGTTGAGCTAAATCAGCAATTTCGGGTTCATTTTGTAACCCTAGCTGCAACATCTCATCTACGTCATCGTAAGTAAGACGATAAGTAGGTTTAATTAAGCTAGAATGAATTTCATACTCTTGAATCCCACCTATCTCATCAAGAATTACACCAAAGCTAAGAGCCGAGCAAACTTGACCCTGTACCAAGCTCATGGGGCCTGTTGCTAATTCAGTTGGGAACATGGAAACCATTCCCGTGGGTAGATAGAGACTCGTACTACGACGGCGGGCTTCTAAGTCGAGTTCATCACCTGGCTCAACCAAGCGAGTGGGATCGGCAATATGAATCCAAATTTTAGCTGTACCATTATCTAGATATTCGATGCTTAGACCATCATCAATTTCAGTGGTACTTTCATCATCAATCGTACAAACTTTGAGATGGGTTAAATCTAAACGGTTTTCGTCGGCTTCGATAGGATTAGATTGAAGACGAGGTTGCACCACATCAAGTACCTTTTTAGAGAAGTTTACGGGATAGGAACTGCGACGTAAAAATAAATTTTCGTGTTTACTCCACCATCCTATATCCACTAGTAGTTGAAAAGCACCTTGGGAATCGAGGTTTTTTCCTACCTCCTGGAGTATTTCTTGAGTGACTTTAGAAGAGTTATCAGCCCCCAGTGCTAGTTTTTCAATAGATTCTAGGCGTATGCGATCGCTATCACTCCATTCTATCTTTTCTCCTGCTAAGGCTTGTTTAATATGAGTTATGAATTCTTCTTTTTGGCGATTTTTTTGCTCTTGAACCTCTAGCTGATGCTTAATTTCTGCTACCTGTCCCATAGGACGTGGTTCATAGTGATCGCCCTTTTTCTTAAAATAAATTTTGTCCTGGCTAAGTAGACAATGAGCCGCATAACAGAGTGCTGGACTTTGAGCGGAAAATAATAGTTCCGCCATCTGTTGCGGAGTAACGGTACTTTCTTCTTCGATTAATATTTCCCAAGCTACTTCTAAACTGCTTGGGTCAAGATAAGACTCTACTTCCTCTAAAAAGCTGGCGATCTCCGAAGGTTGATAGAGAATGCCTTCTACCATATAGTCGACTCTTTGGGGGCGTATTTTATGTGACTGCCCCCCTGCATCAATGACGATCCAATCTTTTTTCCCTTCTGGTCGTTCGGCAACTGCAAGACGACGTTCTCCTTGCACTCTGAATTCAATCAGCTTTCCTTGTTCCACCAGCTTTGTACTTGAGATTTCCTTACAACAATATCTTCTAGTTTACTTTTCGCTGGTTATTTGTCTCCATTGAACTGTAAAAATAGTTTTGATCTAGCCTTCTTTATTCACAAAAGGTAATAAAGCGATCGCTCTAGCTCTTTTTACCGCTACTGTTAAATCTCTCTGTTGTTGAGCAGTTAAGCCTGTGATGCGACGGGGCAAGATTTTACCTCTTTCGGTAATAAATTTACGTAGTAACTCTACATCTTTGTAGTCTATAGGGTCACTGGGCTTGATAGGGGAAAGACGTTTACGATAATATGCCATGATTTTCTGGTAAGTTGTTCAGTTTATCTAGTTGAGAAATTACTTAATTTCTTTGTGGACAGTGTGGGTGTTGCAATGAGTACAGAATTTTTTTAATTCCATTCTGCCTGTGGTATTACGACGGTTTTTCGTGGTAGTGTATCGAGATACACCTGGAGAACGCTTATTGGTGTTGCTGCGACACTCAGTGCATTCTAAAGTAACAATTATGCGTACGCCTTTTTTGCTTGCCATGATTTTTGCTTAGGGATTATTTATATGTCTACTTATATTGACACGCAGCTTACTATTTTCGCATACTACGCTGGATTTGACCAAATATTTTTTTTAGTCTTAAATCGAGAGAAAAACCCCTTTCTGTTTGTACCATAAAAGTCTGGGCAACACGGTCATGAAAAGCTAAATTTGCTTCTTCATCTAGTAATGCCAGAGAGCAATCTATCATCAGAGGACTAAGCAAGAGCAACATAGATAAGCCATTGCGAACATTAATTTGTAATCCAGCGATCGCCAAAGCCGATGCTACACCAATAATTAGTTCTCTTTTAGATAAACTCAGCAGATCGGGAAGACGATTAAAACGTGGATCGATTACTTTGATATCAAATGCCCAACGTCCCAGACTTTGTCCTCGATTTTTCTCGACAATTAATACCCGCATAATCAACCAGCTAGGCAAAAATACTAACCACTGGATCAACAAATTAGAAGCAAAAAAAGAACTAATAAACCAAACACTTAAAAAGTCGATCGCGAATGCTCCTACTCGTCTATCTATAGGGACTTTAGGATATCTTCTATAATCAGGTTGATAGTCGTCATACATGATTCGATTCTATTGATTGTTCATTATTAATTATCAATTATTAATTATTAATTTGTTTGCCAATGTTATCAGTAACCGAAGCCGAAGCAATTATTCTCAATTTAGTTCAAGTTTTAGACTCTGAAAAAGATAGTGAAGTAGTTAGTTTAGATGACGCTGATGGAAGAGTATTAGCTAAATCTGTTGTGGGTAAGTTAGATTTTCCCCATTGGGATAATTCGGCAATGGATGGCTATGCGGTACGTTATGAGGATTTACAAAACTGTAGTGCAGATAATCCTGTTACTTTAGAGGTAATAACGGAAATTGCCGCAGGCGATCGCCCTCAAACAGATATAAAACCAGGACAAACCGCCCGTATCTTTACTGGGGCAATGCTTCCAGCAGGGGCAAATGCCATTGTAATTCAGGAAAACACGACCAGAGAAGGGGATCTAGTTACGATTTTCGCCGCACCCCATCCTCAAGAATTTGTGCGACACAAGGGAGCTTTTTATCAAGCAGGAAAACCATTACTAGAAGCAGGTATTGTTATCGGCGCAGCGGAGATGGCGGTGTTAGCGACAGCCCAATGTACCCAGCTATCAGTTTATCGTCGTCCCCGTGTGGCAATTTTATCTACTGGAGATGAATTAGTTACTCCTGAACAAACTCTGCAACCAGGACAAATTGTTGATTCTAATCAGTATGCCTTAGCTAGCTTTGTTGCCAGCAACGGGGGAATTCCCCTTAAGTTAGGTATCATAAGCGATCGACCAGAAGCCTTAAAAAATGCGATCGCCCAAGCTATTGAATCAGCAGACATTGTTTTATCTACTGGCGGAGTATCCGTTGGTGATTATGATTATGTCGATCGCATTTTGGCAGAATTAGGTGGAACACTTCATATCCGTAGCGTGGCAGTAAAACCAGGTAAACCTTTAACAGTAGCCACCTTTGATAATAACTGTTTATATTTTGGTATTCCAGGTAATCCCGTTTCCGCTTTAGTTAGCTGCTGGCGTTTTGTCCAACCTGCATTAAGAAAACTATCAGGACAAAATAATTATCAACCACGCTTTGTTAAAGCTATTACTCGTTACGATTTAAAAGCTGGTGGAAAACGAGAAACCTATCTCTGGGGAAAATTACAATTGGTTGATGGTGAATACGAATTTACTCTTGCTGGTGGTAGTCATAGTTCGGGTAATTTAATTAATCTGGCACAAACTAACGGTCTAGCGATCGTGCCTGTTGGTCAGAAATTAATTGCTGAAGGGGAAGAAGTCAGAGTAATGTTAACTAGCTAGTGCCGCTGCGCGAAAGTCAGAACTAAATTGTTTATTTGTGTTTATTTGTCCATTTTTAACGGTGTACCTTGATGAAACTTTAGTTGCCATTTATTATCTGAACGCGACCAAATAGAGCTTCTTAAACTCCTTTCTTCGCCTTCTGGATAATTTACGATACTTATGTAAGTAATTTGTGCTACGTCAAAGCTTATAAAACGTACTTTAAAATTAATCAGAGGAATGACACAAGGGATTTCTTGGCTAGGTACATTAAGAGTATCTGCTCTTTGATAAATTCGCCCAGAACGTCCAAACTCAAAAAAATCTGGAGCAAGAAATTTCTCCATTTTAGATATATCAAAGCGGAAATTTGATTGCCATAGTCCTTCTTCTAATAGCTTCAATTCTTCACAATCATTTTGGCTACTCTGTATCTCGTATTCCATTTTTTAATGTTATTTGTATTTGTCTAACTACTTATTCAGTTTATTAGTATATATTTACTTGTTTAAACAATAAGCGTTAATTTCTTTAATTAAACTTTGCTGTATTTCTCCTGCTTGATTAGCATCAATTCGGGCTGCTTCTAAAGCTTCAATGTTTCTGCTTTCTCTAGCATTTACTGCATCATAAGTAGCTTGGGAGTAAATACGATAAATAGTAACTAATCTATTTTGGTATCCAATTAATTCACTGTCATTAATGTGCAAAGCCTTAATTTTATTAGCAGCTTTATTCATCACACTGGCAGCTTTTAACCAACTTTTCATTTCTGTTGGCTGTTCGTCATTAGTGTAGCTGACGTTTTTACTATTTTCAGTAACACTACGGGCAATCTGAAAAATTTGTTCGCACTGAGTATATTTATTTTCACCACAGCTAGACACTAGTAAGCTCAGCAGAATGCCCAGAAAAATCAAATTGCGATTGGCTTTGCCTCCACTCGAAGGTAAACCACCGCCCTTCGAGCGATCGCCTTGGGACAAGACCAACATTTTTTTGTTCCTAATTAATTGTTACTCAAAAAATTCGGCATCAAAACCATTCAAATTATAAATAATCAACCAAACAAGTAGCAACAACAAGACTTATTACTTATTACTACATGCGGCGAACTATGTGCCTTTGTTACTTATTACTTATTACTTATTACTTATTAATCATTACTTATCCGTGTCGTTTTTGATGCCATTGCCAAGCATCACTAATAATTTTTTTCAGATCGGCGTATTGAGGATTCCACCCGAGCATTTTACGAACTTTATCGCTACTACCAACCAGAATAGGAGCATCTCCCGCACGGCGATCGCTTTCTATCGCAGGAATTTCTAAACCCGTTACCTCGCGGGCGGTTTCAATTACTTCTCTTACCGAAAAACCGTTGCCATTTCCCAGATTAAATACTTCTGATTCTCCCCCAGATAATAAATACTCTAATCCCAAAACGTGAGCATCGGCTAAATCATTAACGTGAATATAATCACGTACACAAGTACCATCAGGTGTATCGTAATCTGTACCGAAGATATACAAAGATTTTCGTTTTTTGAGAGCAGTTAGCAAAGCCAAAGGAATTAGGTGAGTTTCTGGCTGATGATCTTCTCCTAATAAACCCCCAGGATCTGCACCACAAGCATTAAAGTAACGAAATGCCACAGATTTTAAATCAAAAGCGGTATCAAAATCGCTTAAAATTTGCTCCACCATATCCTTGCTGGCCGCATAGGGACTGAGAGGATGATGAGGATGGTTTTCGGTCATGGGGATTTCCTTTGGCATCCCATAAACAGCGCAGGTAGAAGAAAAGACAATTTTATTAATCCCATGTGCCAACATTGCTTCTAAAAGATTTAGGGTACTAGAAACGTTGTTACGATAGTATTTTCCTGGCTCTTTAACTGATTCTCCTACAGCTATATAAGCAGCAAAGTGCATCACAGCATCAATTTTATGGGTAGTAAATAATTGGTCTAATAAAGCGCGATCGCTCGTATCACCAATTACCAGTTTTACCTGAAGCACATTATCAACTATTTCTTGATGTCCATAGGACAAATTATCTAAGATAACTACTTCATAACCAGCTTTTTTCAGAGCCAATGCTGCATGAGAACCAATATAGCCAGCACCGCCTGTGACTAAAATAGTCTGTTTTTGAGATGACACCTAGTTAAACTCCTTTAATAACTTCAAAACCAACTTTAGTTACCCAAGATAACTGCACCTAATATAAACGACTAACAGCGTAATTAGTTAATTCATTGAGAGCATTTTTAGAGTCTGAAGAAGCCAGGCTACTTAGGCTTTGTGCAGCCTGAAGAGCAAGATCTTTTGCTAACTGACGAGCCTGTTCAATTCCGTCACTATTTTTAACTAATTCTAAAGCTTTACTTAGATCTTCTGGCTCAGAAAATTTTCTCTCAATTAAAACCTTTAAATAAGGCTGTTGTTCAAGAGCATAAAATACAGGAGAAGTTAACTTACCGCTGGCTAAGTCTAGTCCTGCTGGTTTACCTAACACTTCGGTTGACCCCGTAAAGTCAAGAATGTCATCCACAATTTGAAAAGCTAATCCCAAATTGCGGCCATAACTGTAAAGATCTTCCGTTACTTCCGCACTGGCATCGCTCAATACAGCAGCAGCTTTGGCACTATTAGCCATCAAAGAAGCTGTTTTGTAATAGGTCTTATCTAAATAGGAATCTATAGAAGCATGAATATCGAAACGATTGATACTTTGCACGATTTCTCCTTGAGCAAAATCTCTAATCACCTCTGACAGCAGCTTGACTACCTGTAGATTATCCAAATTAGCTAAATACCATGATGATTGAGCAAAAAGGAAATCACCAGCCAAGACAGCAATTTTATCGCCAAACAGATTGTTAACTGTTTCTACATTACGACGTAAATCTGCTTCGTCTACAACATCATCATGAACTAGACTAGCAGTATGAATCATTTCGGTGATTTCTGCCAAACGACGATGACGCTCAGTTAGATTATGTTCTGGCATGGTAGCTCTGGAAGCCAACAAGACAATTGCTGGTCTGATGCGTTTACCTCCAGCTTCAAACAAGTGTTCGGCAGCAGCACCCAAAATTGGATGACGCGCACCAATCAGTTTTTTGAGATTATCTGTCAGAATCTGCAGATCATTGTCAACGGGAGCTAATAAAGAAGTAGTTGAAGATATCATTGTTAAGCCAGGTCTGGCAATTATTTTTATTTAAGAAACTTTACATATTATTGTACTTATTTTAAGGTAAGCCAGCCTAATAGCCAATTATTAACCATTTTTCAAATGCTTGAATTCCTAGTTTTAATGTGGATTTTACTAGTATTCAAGATAGATTATGTTACTCTAGTAATAGAGTATTTCTAATAAAATTAGCAGTATTAAGGGCAATTTAGTTGCCTTTAAACGTGAGTCAGACTCGTAAACATAACCATAGAGTGTTTTCAGTAGCCTGCTTTACTGCATAATTCGCTGAAAATGTAGCTAGATAATATTAAGGTTGTATCCACTATTATCTTACTTAGATACATACATATTGGCCTTAATGTCTATTCAGCTAAGTTAGCTTGATTAGACGAAACAAAGCCTTGTTTCTAGTGTGATGTTGTGATGTAGGTAGTCCCAAGGAAAACTACCTAGCTAACAAGCTCATTGCTTGGCTTCTTTTTGTGTCAGTTAACAATTAGATTTCGTTGAATAATAATTGTTCTTGAGCGTTTCCTTAACAAAAAACTAAATTACTTGAATTACCCCAGCACTTACTCCGATGAATTCCGCAAATTTACCCGTTTTTACCCTGTTTCTTGCTGTTGTTTATCTGTTGAGCATTTACGGTTTGCTTAAAATGGCTGAGATGCACAAGCGAGGCGAAAATATTATTTCCCACAACACTAAAGAAACTAGCAATTACACCAAAATTCCTTAAGTACTACTAATTGTACTTAGACATTCCTAATCTATTCCTAATCTATAGGATTAAGAGCCATCATTTGGGTTGATGGCTCTTTAGCATGAATTTGTTCCACCTGGGGATAATAACCTAACCACTGACGAGATAAATTAATAAACTGCTGAGGAGGACCACTAACACAAAAACGAGTTGGTAGAGGAAATTGATTATTTTTTAATCCTAGTAAAGATAATTCTTTTTCTGCTGCAACAACAATATGTTCTGCTGGATCGATAATTTTCACTGAATCTGGCAACAAAGAGCAAATTGTTTTCTCTAAATGTCTATAGTGAGTACAGCCATAAACTAAAGTATCAATATTCTTTTGTAATAGTGGTTTTAAATATTTTTGAGCTACTTGGTTCGTATAGTCCGTATAAAGCTGGTTTTGTTCAATCAGATGAACAAAATCAGGACAAGGAATTTCCCACACCTGAGTCTGATGATTGATTTCTTGAATTGCTTGACGATAAGCATGGCTTTTGGCAGTAGCTGGAGTAGCTATTACGCCAATCCGCTGGCCTTGTTTGACGGCGGCTTTAGCTCCTGAGAGAATAACACCTAGTATAGGAATATCGTATTCTTTTCTGACCGTTTCTAAGGCTAAAGCAGAACTAGTATTGCAAGCCATAATCACCATTTTTACGTCTTGCTTGCACATCCAGTCTAATATTTCACGAACAAATCGTAAAATTTCTTCAGGCGATCGCGTGCCATAGGGTAAACGAGCAGAGTCGGCGAAGTATAGCAGCGATTCTGAAGGCATCTGTCGATACACTTCTCTCAAAACCGTTATCCCTCCCACACCACTATCAAACAAGCCAATTCGCAGATTTGATTTTTTCATCATTGATTTGATTTTAAATAATTATCTTCTTAGTAATCTCATAGAGATGGGTAATTTTCGTAAAGAGGAGCGCACTTACAGTAAATATACTTAGATATTATTCTGTTTAATATACTCTATAATCCCTCTGGCGATCGCTTCTGCCATTTGACGGCGGTGATCGGGATTTTTAAGCCGAGAAGCATCAACTGCACCAGTCAAAAAACCTACTTCTACCAATACGGCAGGCGCAATCGAATGTCGGAGAACATAGAACCTCGCTCTGCGAATACCTCGGTTATCAATGTTGACTCCATTAAGAATGCTCCAATGAATTATCTCTGCTAAACGACGACCACTTTGATAATAATAAGTTTCTAGACCGTTGACATCAGGGCGACTAAGATTAATTGCGTTGGCATGAATGCTCACAAATAAATCGGCATTCATATCATTTGCTAAGTCAGTCCTGCCCTCAAGACTAACAAAGTAATCACTATCTCTGGTCATGATGACCTCGATGTCCTGTTTTCTTAAAATTTCAGCTACATCGAGAGAAATTGGTAATACTACGTCTTTTTCACGGAAGCCACCAATACCAACTGTGCCTGGATCCTTTCCACCATGTCCTGGATCGATAATAATTCTAGGGCGATCGCTAGCAGGAATAGGAGGAGGAGTAGCAGGAATAGGTCTTTGTTTAGGAGCTTTGGCAAATCCTGGGGGTAATAAGGGAGCGTCGTTTTGTGGCGGCAAAGAACTACCAACCTCGATTGGCAAAGCCAGTGCCTGATCTTCAGGACTAAGCTGTCCCAAACGATATCTTAATCTGGTAGTGACTTCCAAGACTACCATAGAATCTTCTTGACGAACTTTTAATTGAGAAATAGGACTACCGGCTTCTAATTCAGGACCTTGAAAATCTTCTGCTAGTTCAGCATTGTTGATGGTTACTTGGTAAATACCGTTGCTTTGTCTGGAAGTTACTGCTGAAAGTTCATTGTCACCACGAACAAGTAGTTGAGTATCATCATCTGCCAGTTCGATCGCATCAATCAGGCTCAAATCTTCTGTTGTTTTTTCCGTAAGATTGAGTGGTGCTATTGCTTCTGATTCTTCCGACTCAGAATTTTCGGTATCAGTAGCAATGTTTGTCGAGGTGGGTAGTTTGCCTCTAGGTATTAATAATAAGCCTTTAATGCGGCTAAAAGTAGCTAACCAATCAGGACTATCTTCAGCTACCACCAAGCTCATTGTTGCTTCCGAATCAGAAACCTGTTCAAATTCAATTGTGGAAACGCCATATTGATTTACCGCTACAGATTGATTTACCAAATCAGGAGGGATAATTATACCTGACAAAGAAAAATCAATGCGATCGCCATTCCTCTCAGAATCAATTTTCATTTTTCTGTTGCCATCAATATCAACAAAAAAGCCATTTCTAGTGGCTTTAATATGAGGTGAACTAGTAACGGCATCACTGGCAACACCAGAGGAAGATGGTCTAGACGGTAATTCTGCTTCTTCTAATCCTGGTAAAGATGATGGCAGCTCAACCTCAGGCAAATCTAGTGCGATCGCTTCACTGTCGTCATCCCTAGCTGTATCAACGCGAGAAACTCTGGGCTGGGGTATTTCTACAGTCCAATCAGTAGCAGAATTTCCCCGAAATTTAATCTCATCAGAGTCAATAGTATAGCCAGGAGCAAATTCCACCACAATACGGGAAGTATCTGGCTCTGGTTGTCCAATCCGAAAGCCTCGAACTGCTCCTTGGTATTCTTCTTTGACCGTTTCTCTCCCTAAAGTTGTTCCTGGTAAATCAATTACCAAGCGAGTAGGGTTACTGAGTAACTGTGCTTCAGGCTGTACCCCCTCATCGGTAACAAAAACCAGATTGTTATCTTGCTCTTCAAACTCCCAAAATATGATTTTTCCTGCTTTAGCGGGGGGACAAAACAGAAAAACACCTATAAAACTTGATAATAGCCAGCGAAATCTCACAATTATTGCTCCTCACAAACTGTAGGTAACTGACCGTCTATCTGTGACTAGTCGAAACTCCCACCTCCAATAAAAACATAAGTACCAATCAAGATTTAGCACTTGATTCAATTGTTTTGGCAGGAGTAATGCTAACCCTAGAATATTATTAGCCAACCCCATTAGAACTCTATAATACCCATTCTTGAATTTTGATCTATCGAGACGTAAATAGAAGCAATAAGGTTTCATAAAATACTGTAGGCGAATCACAAGTCAACTTATAGATGTTAGATGTTTTCTAGATGTTTTCATTATGAGCTTCGCCTAATTATCTTGTCATTCTTGAACTTTGTCCACTTGTTGAGGGATGGTCTCTTTCTCTTTAAACACCAAGCGTAATAAAGGAGGTGCAATAAAAGTAGTCGAGATCACCATCACAATAATGGCTGCTTCTGTCGCCTCGGATAAAGCCCCACTAGCAGAACCAACGCCAGCAAAGACTAAACCGACTTCTCCTCTAGGAATCATCCCCACACCAATCGCTAGTTTATTCAAATCGGGGTTGCCAAAAACGGTAAATCCCGTAATTACTTTACCCAGGATAGCAACAACAATTAAAAATGTGGCAATAATTAATCCTTCACGGTTAGAAGGTACGGCAGGATTGAGTACACTCAAGTCTGTTTTAGCCCCTACACAGACAAAAAATATGGGAACGAAAAAATCTGCAAGAGGAATTACCTGTTCTTCTAATTCTTTTCGTTTTTCTGTTTCGGCTAAGATTAACCCTGCAGCAAACGCGCCTAAAATTCCTTCCAGATGAATTGCAGTGGCAATATAAGACAGGGAAAAGGCAAATACTAAACCTGTCAGTAATACTTCACCGCGTGTTTTCATTTCATTGACCAATCCTACGAACAAAGGGCTAACCAAGCGACCTAATAAAATTGAACCAATCAGAAACACCCCAGCACTAATTACAAGATAAATAATATTGCTAACCTGAATTTCTCCATTTTTAACTAGGCTAGCTACTACTGCTAAAACTACAATACCCAAAATATCATCTAGTACTGCTGCACCAATAATAATTTGACCTTCTTCTGAACTAAGCTCTCCTAATTCGGCTAATACCTTAGCGGTAATTCCAATACTGGTAGCAGTCAAAGCAGCACCCGCAAAAATTGCAGGAACTACAGGAGTATTGAAAATATAAATTAACCCCACTGTCCCTGCAATAAACGGGGCAACTACCCCTACTACTGCCACAACCGCAGCGATTGGTCCAACCCGAATTAATTCTTTGAGATCGGACTCTAGACCAATTTCAAATAAGAGAATTATTACTCCTAACTCCGACAATACGGTAATCACCTCACTTTGAGCAGCAAACACCGATGGGGCTGATTCTGGGGCTAACCCTGCGGTATTTTGTAGGAAGGTGATGATTAAAGAATCTTCGGCTAAACTACCACTTTCAGGAAAAACTAAGAGACGAAATGCAGAAATACCAATCAACACCCCTCCAACTAACTCTCCTAACACTGGTGGTAAATTGATACGGGAACAAATTTCTCCCCCTAACTTACTGGCAAAGTAAATTATAACTAAACTAAGTAAAACTCCTGCTAGTACTAAAGTACCTTTTTCAGCATTAGATTCTGTAGCGGTTTCTGTCGCAGCAGCGAGTAAAGGCGAATCGGTCAGCCAACTCCAAGTCAACATATAAATATTATCGGTCATATTTTCGGCTAAAAAAAAATTCTCTAATTTATTAGCTTATCGTTATCTTTCCCGATATGATGTTCATATGATGCTTGAATATAAGTATTATTGGAAATGATTTAAAAATCAAGCTAGAGATTTTATGTTCAAGATTATTGATTTGAGCAGGCAAATAAGTACAAAAGAAACCAATTTTTTCTCCAACAAACATCTCAAAAAATTAAATAGGAGGAAAATAGATGATCGAGAAGAAGCAATCAGCAAACAGAGGTAACAAAGGCAATCAACTTGTTTATCGCCTTGTTTTTAGAAACTGTTTGTCAAGTAAATCTTAAAAACCAAAAAGTAGGGAAGCAGGGAAGTAGAGAAGCGCAGGAATTAAACTCCCCAAGTCCCCAAGTCCCCAAGCACCCAAGTCCTAATACATATGCAGTTTAATTTTTGGTTTACAAACACTCTCTTAGTTTTTTAGTTGGCATTGTGGCTAGATGATTTATTATTTAACTTCTGGTTAAATGTTAATTTTTCTGCCAAAGCATGATTTAGTTTTTGTGATGCCTCAGGGAATTGCGGCTCTAATTGAAGCAGTTTGCTATATGCTTTTACAGCACT
>JASJDX010000080.1 GCA_030064975.1 Pleurocapsa sp. MO_192.B19 | reverse complement strand
GCTAACAGTCGTTCTATTCGCGTAGCCAAAAAACTCGGTATGGAATTAGAAAAAAAGATTGTTTATTATGGCTTAGATGTAGAAATGTATAGTATCAATTGTGAATGATATTTATCAACTTATCATTCCTGGATTAAATTTTCTCTAGACGAAAAACAACAACGAGTTGATTATTTTGGGCATAATTATGATCTTCAGGGAAATATAGGTATGGAAAATCCCTATGTAGTAACGCTACAAATGCTGTGGCAAGAGCAAGATAAAAGAAGTAATTTACCTGTAGAACTTTTTAAGAAAAAAGGCTGTTTCTTTATTGGTACTAGTCCCGAATGCGAGATGGCGATGGGGACAGTAGCTTATTACGAAAATTTGGCCAATTATAAGTTTAAAGATGAAAAAAGACGTACTACAATTAATGGTGCAAAATATGATTTAGCACTCTATCGCAATGTAGAAGCAGATGGTAGCAGAGGTAATTATATTCGTTCTTTTTATCCAATTTATTTAGGCAATACTTATGGATCTTGAGTAAAAAAAGCATTTTGTGATTTATTACACAATAGTTGAAAAATATTAAAATGCTTAATGACGAATTTTAAACTGAGAACATGAATCGGGATCAAGTAAATTGCGCTGTAGATTGCGCTAACGGCTGCGTTTTAGGCGATCGCTGTCCGAATACTGAATATAAAAACGAAGCCTCTAATTTTATCAAAGATACCTCTTTAGATAAAATGCTGGAAATAGCAGAGATAGCCCGAATGAAGAAGCTATCAGAACCTCCTAAGTGGATAATCCCTGACGATATTTAGACACTGAGAGTAGAGGGATTAGGGGGAGATAAAAAATCAGGAAAATACTTATTACTCATCCCTCATCCCTTATTATCCCGCTTGACGGGACATCCCTCATCCCTTATCCCTTATATATTTGGTTGCTTTTTATGCCATTCTGTCGCTTGCTCATAGGCATAGGCAGTATGAAATAGTATGTCTTCGCGCAAGACATTACTAATCAACTGTAATCCAATGGGTAAACCTTGATTATCAAAACCACAGGGGATACTCATTCCTGGTAAACCAGCCAAGTTTACAGGAATTGTCATCAAGTCTAAAAGATACATACTTAAAGGATCTGTAGTTTTATCTCCTGCTTTAAATGCTGTAGTAGGCGCAGTAGGAGTAACTAAAACATCTACATCTTCAAATGCCTGCTCGAAGTCTTGTTTAATTAGAGTACGGACTTTTTGTGCTTTGAGATAATAAGCATCATAATATCCCGCCGAGAGGGCATAAGTTCCGATCATAATGCGCCGTTTTACTTCCGTACCAAAGCCAGCAGCGCGGGTGGTAGTATACATTTCTAGTAAGTTGTCTGATTCTTGGCGCAAACCATACTTAACCGCATCATAACGAGCTAAATTGGCAGAGGCTTCTGAAGGAGCAATAATATAATATGCTGCTATACCATAGCGAAAACGAGGACAAGAAACTTCTTTAACTTCTGCACCCAATTCTTCTAAAGTAGCGATCGCTTTTTCTACTTTTTTCGCTACCGTTGGATCTAATCCTTCGCCAAAAGTTTCTTTGATAATTCCCACTTTCAAGCCTTTTTTCAGTTTTGGTTGAAGATATTGAGTATAGTCGGGGATATCTACCTTAAGACTAGTGGAATCATTAGGATCGTGTCCGGCGATTTCTCCCAGTAGAATTGCAGCATCTTCTACATTACGAGCGAAAGGGCCAATTTGATCTAAAGACGAACCAAAAGCTACCAAGCCAAAACGGGAAACTAATCCATAAGTTGGCTTAATTCCAACTACACCACAAAGAGAAGCAGGTTGACGAATCGATCCCCCCGTATCCGAACCGAGAGACACAACGCACTCTCCCGCAGCCACAGCAGCAGCCGAACCTCCAGAAGAACCACCAGGAACTCGTTCTAAATCCCAAGGATTAGCTGTAATTTGAAAACTAGAATTTTCTGTTGAGCCTCCCATAGCAAACTCATCCAGGTTCGTTTTACCTACCAATACCGCCCCTGCATCTTTTAGTTTTTGGGTGACAGTAGATTCATAGGGAGGCACAAAGTTAGCCAGAATTTGTGAAGCACAAGTGGTTTTGATTCCCTTGGTACACATATTATCTTTGATCCCAATCGGAATACCCTCTAGCATTCCAATAGATTCTCCTGCCGCAATTTTGGCATCTATTTCCTGGGCGGTGGCTAAAGCTTGATCGGCAGTCACAGAAAGAAACGCCTTTACTTTTGGTTCTACTGTTTCAATATGTTTTAGAGTCGCTTGGGCAATTTCTACTGCCGAACGTTCTTTGTTAACTAATTGCTGATGTAACTCTTTTATACTTCCTTCGTACATCAAATTACCTTTATTTATATTTAATAGCTGTTGAGACTTAGTTGTTTTATCCTGTTCTGGTTACTCTTGGCAACTTTCTGTTGAGAGTGAACCACACTACACTCACTCTACTATTTTCTGGGATGGTCGGAGCAATTAGTCCCAATGATAATTAATTCCTCGGTTTGCTACACATTTCTTAATCAATATTTGTAAACTAATTGAGGAGCTGAATTTTTATACGAATTACCCAGTAATGATTTAAAACTCCCTTTAGCGATTTGCTTTTATTACGTTACGGAATGTTAATAGCGATCACATCTTCTTATTCTGGCTCGTCTTTTTTCTTCTGGCTATCTCCCTTTGCCGATCAACTTGCAGTCTTGCGGATCTTGTTGTCTTCATTGAAAAAGCCGACTAAGTGGCGGGGTAGAAGTTATTCTTAATTAATTTAGAAGTAATAGTGCGAGCAAGAAGCTCGCTGAAATTATGTTTAGTACGTCAGTTCGATGAAACTAGAAATTTCCTAATTCATAACTTGAGAGATGCTTGTATTCCCTATTATTTCGTGGGAAAAATTGTAACTCCGAATTCCGAATTCCGAACTCCGAACTCACGTTTTAGTAGTTATTTGACTAAGGAAGTTATTTGAAAAATTTTTGGTTCAGGCAATGATTTTCCTTGAGATATAGATGATTCAATTAAGGAGTTCAAAACTTTTTGGGCGTTTTCTAATGCTTGTTCATAGGATTCACCTTGAGTATTACGATTTTTCCACTCTGGAAGACTGGCAACAAAACAATCATCTTTTTCTGACCACTGAATAACTATCGAGTAATGATCATTCATTATTATTTACTCTCCTTGAATTATCTAGAAATTATTGAGATGGTTTAGCATCATCTCTGTTATAACCTGTGTCTATATAGTTTGAAACTAGGGGTAATTTATGAGGGAATAGATAAAGCTGTTAGCTATTAGCTTTTAAGAAAAGATAGAAATAATAGTAATAAAACTGACACTTAAGGTTATCAAAAATGCGCTAACCATCATACTCGAATGTATATATTATTATCTACATCTTTTTCTAATAAATTATTACTTACTTACTTATTTATTTAGATATGGGAAAAGGTCATGTTGGCATATCAACTAAGGATTTAGAATCTAACCCATAAGATATGCTTTCAAATCCCATGATTGTTTGTCAAAATACTGCATAAATGGCAAACGAATATCATTTTAATTTTATGTTAGGGCATTGACAAAGTATAAATACTCAAGCAATTAACTTTATATACACTTTAAAAAAATCCTGGTATTATCAATTTTTGATTAATTAACCCTAGAAAAACTTTAGAATCAAGAAAAGCCATGTATTATTGTAAGTAATAATATTTAAATGAATCTACGCAAGATTGTAATTTAAAAATATATGCTAGACAATATTTTTGCCTCCAAATCTTTGTTCCATAAACCATTAAATGTTTTAATCGTCGAACCAAATAGACAGCAAGGAAGACAGTTGAGCGAATTTATTAAGTCTCAAAGACCTCATTTCAAAGTCCTCTTGTTAGAAAATTCAGAACAAGTTTTTTCTCTGATATATGGGCAGATGAGCATCGACATTCTATTTTTTGACATTGAAGAAGAATCAAATACTGATAACCTAGCTTTAATCAAAGCTATCTCTCCTCAAACAAGCTTAATTCATTGGAGTGATTATCAACATCCAGAAGTAATTGAATTGCTATA
Source organism: Pleurocapsa sp. MO_192.B19 (assembly GCA_030064975.1). GTDB lineage: Bacteria > Cyanobacteriota > Cyanobacteriia > Cyanobacteriales > Xenococcaceae > Waterburya. The sequence continues at coordinate 12,288 of JASJDX010000080.1, read as the reverse complement.
TTCTCTTGGGGTTAATTCTTTTTGCACTAAAGAAAGCGATGCCCAAATAATTCTAGAAGCTACGGATTTAGCGGTTAACTATCCTCAATCTCTATATCTAGATCAAAGGCTACACCAATGCTTACCTTTGCTACAAAATTAAAATAAAAATCACAATTCGGACCACAATAAATTCAGACAATAATATAAGCTAATATTTGAGCTTATCTGTTGCTGTGATGTCTAATTTATTTGCCGAACACAAAAATCGACTAACTGAATTGATTGCTACTTATAGCGATCGGGTTGATTTTTTAACCATTCGTCTTGAACAAGCCGAAGAAACTAATATTTTCTTACGGACTAACAAAATAGAAACTTTAAGTGAAAGTATTGCCTTAGGAGGACAAGTTAGAGCTTGTTATCGTGGTGGTTGGGGTTTTGCTGCATTTAACGATCTAGCTTCTCTAGTCGATCGAATTGAAGAAGCGATCGCTGGTGCCAGAATAGTAGGAGATTCGGCAACTACCCTCGCACCAGTTAAATCAGTACAGGTAGTCTGTCAAGTTCCCCTAACAGGAAGCGATCCCCGACAAATATCCTTAGCTGATAAAAAAGCCTTGTGCGATCGCTATAACGAGTTACTGCGCAGTTACAATGACTGTCTTACTTCAACTACGGTCAGTTATAGTGATAGTTCTCAAAAAATTATCATCGCCACCTCAGAAGGTAGTGTGATCGAGCAATCTTGGTCAGATATGGAAATGCGTTTTTCTGCTACTGCCAGGAAGGATAATACATTACAAACAGGGCGAGAAACCACAGGATCGCGTCAAGCCTACGAAGACTTAACCAACTTAGATCAACAAGTAATTGGTGCAGCACAAAGGGCTGTCGATGCCTTATCTCTGCCTAAAATTAAAGGTAATATTTATACCGTAGTTATCGATCCAATCTTGACAGGGTTATTTGTTCACGAAGCTTTTGGACATCTCTCCGAAGCTGATATGGCTTATGAAAATCCCGACTTGTTAGAAGTCATGAGTATGGGTAAGCGTTTTGGTTCAGAAGATTTACAAATCTTTGATGGGGCGGCACCCATATCATCAGAGCAAAATTATATCCATCGAGGTAGCTATTACTACGATGACGAAGGTACTCCCGCCACTACGACTCAGTTAATTAAAGATGGCGTTTTGGTTGGCAGACTGCACTCTCGCGAAACGGCAGGTAAACTAGGAGAACAACCTACAGGGAATGCTCGTTGTCTCAACTACCATTACTCACCGATAGTCAGGATGACTAATACTTGGATTGCTAAGGGAAATACTCCAGTAAAAAGCCTATTTCAAGGTATCTCAGAAGGAGTATATGCCCGTAATTGGCTGGGGGGTATGACTAATGGAGAAATGTTTACCTTTAGTGCAGGGGAAGCCTGGATGATTCGCAATGGGGAGGTAGCCGAACCCGTTAAAGACGTAACCATCTCTGGTAATGTGTTTAAAACCCTCGCTAATATTGAAGCGATCGGCAATGATTTCTGCTGGGACGAATCTGGCGGTTGTGGTAAGGGAGGACAGTCTGGGTTAGCCGTTGGTTGTGGAGGCCCCAGTTTAAGGATTAAGAATGTAACTATTGGTGGTGATTTTAATTAATTAAAATCATTTGTTTGGTAATTATTCTGTGTCAGAGGTTACAATAATATCTAGAATTTAGATAAGAAAAAACCCAGTCGGAAAACTGGGTTCTGGAGCAAGACTAAAAAATTGGCTAGTTATGAAGTGTGATTTTGAACGCGGAAAACGTTCAAGGTTTAGAGCAATCTGAGGAACTTTTTTCTACAGTAATCTCTGACTAGTCCAATCAGCAAAAACTTTATTGATAACTTTTAAATGAGTTACTTTTTTCAGTGACAAGAATAATCATCCAAGTTATTAAGCCATAAAACAACAGTATATTTACGAGGATTTTCAATATATCCTCTTTTTTTTTAGCTATTTTCACTTAATTCATTTCAATTCTCGAATAGATTACTCTTAAAGTAAAGGATTAATAATGCTTATGTAGACTACTAAACCGTGTCTACTTTGCAGGTCAGCATATCCACTAACCTTATTGAAATCCATAGTTTTCAATTATTTTTTAGCTATAGATAGTAGTTGGCAGGTAGTAAGAAATAAAAGTACTTTTGCCAAAATAATTCTAGTTCTCGCTTTACGGACAGGATTTAATAAATCAGTGAGAGATAAACCCTGTTAATAGCAAAGGTACTAAAATCAGAACAGATATAATTAAAACTATTGTTCCTGCATCAATATTTATTGTGTTTTCTGGTGGTTTTTTCATAGTCTTTCTGGATCAATTATAAAGTTTAATTGAATTTATAATAATTCATAAAGGTAAGTTATGTTGTTTGAGAAAAGATAATTTATCCCAACATCCTCTTGGAAATATGAGTTTTCCATCTACTATACGGAAAAAACCACAACCTCTTAGACCAAGAAGATCGCGCCATTCTAGAATTGCCCACTCACCATCTTCAAAAATATTTTCGATGATATAAACCATGTTTGTTTAGTAATTAACTGACGTTGCGCAGTACGCGGAAAAATCAATAGTTTCAATCTTTCTACAAAAATATAAAAATTAAACCCTTTCCCTTTTCCCTTTAACCTTTTCCCAACCTTTACAGATCGATTAGTGCGTAACATCAGTAATTAAAGTAATGAAAGTTATTAGAGAAATTTTCTATTGTCATGTAGTGTAAAATATCGCAATATGTTGATGGCGATTTTTTCCCACAAAATTAAAATAGAATGATACTCCAGAACTCGATCTCTATTAATTGTATTATTAAATCCATCTTTTTAAATCACAAACGCTACGGGCTATTTTCCTTTCTGATTTGGTTTTTAATAGTCTTACCTGCTCAAGCAGTAGAGTTGAGGGTAGCAATTAAAAAAAATGTTAATAGTCTCAAGGTTGGTAGTTCTACAGTCTCCATAGTTAAAGATGGTGCGGGTAACCAAATTGGTAAACTGGAACCTATGTCTTCTCTGGCAGCACGAACTAAGGGCAAAGCTGTTACTATCAATAACCGTATTGGTGCAGATGAATTAATTATTGAACCTGAAGCAAATGGCTATGTCTGGATAGGCGATCGCTGGTATCGAGGACGAACTCATTTAATTCGTCAGGGAGATAGTTTAACTGCGATTAATCATGTTGATTTGGAACAATACCTATATAGTGTAGTGGGGGCAGAAGCAGTTTCCACTTGGCCGATCGAAGCACTTAAAGCCCAAGCAGTAGCAGCCCGCTCTTATGCCTTATATAAACGCAACACACAAGCGAACAGTATCTATGATGTGGATACAACTGTTGGCACTCAAGTATATAAAGGTTTGGACAGCGAATATACTACTACCCACGAAGCGGTTAATGCTACCCTTGGTCAAATTATGACCTATAACAACGAAGTTATTTTGGCAGCTTTTCATTCTTCCTCTGGAGGACATACAGAAAATGTTGAAGATGTTTGGACTTCTCCCTTGCCTTATCTTAGGGCCGTGGTAGATTATGACCATGAATCTCCTGTGTTTGAGTGGCAACAGATATTTCCTGTCAGTCGAATTCGCAGTTTAGTTGCTGGTGTCGGTAATATTAGAGGTGTACAGCCTGAAAAGATGACTCCTTATGGTCGAGTAATTACCATGAAAGTTACAGGCGATCGCGGTACGGCAATGGTAAGTGGTCAAAAATTACGTGAAGCTTTGGATCTGCGCAGCACTCTATTTCGTGTTGCTACTGAGGGGAATAATCTGCGAGTTAAAGGTCGTGGTTTTGGTCACGGGTTGGGTTTGAGCCAATGGGGTGCTTATTATTTGGCTCAACAAGGTGTCAACTATCATCAAATTCTGGTTCACTATTATCAGAATGCCAGTTTGACCAGACTAGAATAGTAATTAAACAGGCTTAACCAGAGAAAATTACACTTAATTTCTCAAAAGTCGGCGGAAAAAGCCGATATAATTTTATGACTCTGTCTGCACCAATTTTCCAAGCCAGAAATTTAAATTCCCCTCAATCTGACTCTGGTGAGCTAGAAAATCGTCCTAAAACACTGGTGATTTTTGCTATAGTAGTCGCCATTTTGTTTTGGGCTTCAGCTTTTCCCGCAATTCGCGTAGCTTTGAAAGCTTATACTCCCACAGAACTTGCTTTTTTGCGCTACGTTACTGCTTCGGTAACTTTAATCATTTATGCTTTGATTAAACGTATGCCTTTGCCTAGAGGTAGGGATATTCCAGTAATCGCTTTTTTGGGGTTTATAGGCTTTACTGTATATAACATAATGTTAAATGCAGGAGAAATGACGGTTTCGGCAGGAATAGCTAGCTTTATAATCTCTTCAGAAATTGGTATTATTTCTCTTTTGGCTTCCTTGTTTTATAATGAGCAACTTAATTTTAAAGGATGGCTTGGTGTATTACTTTGCATGATAGGAGTAGGAATTATTGCTTTTAGCAAAGATGGTACACTGAAATTTTCTTCAGGTACTATATTAGTTTTTCTGGCAACTATTTCAATCAGCATTTATTCGGTAGTCCAAAAACCCTTATTACGCCGATATAGTGCGGTTCAATTTACTACCTATGCTATTCTGGCGGGGACATTCTTTTTGTTTTTCTTTGCACCCCAAGCCATATTATCTATCTCCAAGGTTGATTTAAATACTAATTTAGCAGTAATTTATATGGGCATATTTCCAGGAGCGATCGCCTATATAGCTTGGTCTTATGTGTTAGCTCAAATTCCCGCATTTCAAGCAGGTAGTTATTTATCTTTGATTCCCTTCGTCGCGTTGATAATTGCTTGGTTATGGCTGGGAGAAATACCTACCTTGATTGCTTTATGTGGTGGAATAGTTATTTTCTGGGGAGTGTTTTTAGTTAATCGACGTAGTTAACAACTTACATTATTTATTAATTAAGTATACCAGTACTATTTATTAGTGTTGAGCTGAAATTTATCGGGTTTAAATTCGGCCAAACACTAATGAATAGGTTAAAACTGTATAAAATTGTTGAATGTTATTCTATCGATTTTTAAGTATCAACCTTTGAGACTTATCTACCATGTCAAACAATTCTTCTTCTATAAATACTGATAAATTACCTCGTATCTTAGTTGTCTCGGTTCGTGGGTTTCGGTTTCAGGCAGCTAATTGCTGTATCTATGAGTTTGAGGATTTACTCACTGATCTAGAATCGGCTCAATTACATGCCCCCAATAGTGAATTTGATTTTGCCAGAAAAGTTTATCGTGCAGCCAAATTTATTAGTCGTTCCGATCGCTTTGCGGCTAATGTTGCTCCTTTTCCTTCGGAGTTGTCTTTAGATCGTGAATATGATCTGCTGTTTGCTGTACTAGATAATCCTTGGCAGATGCACTTACTCGAATCTATTAAGGGATGGCGGGATAAATGTCGTCACACGGCTTGTTTTATTGCTGAAATGTGGGAACCTGATTTGAAAAACTGGCGACTGTTTGAAGAGCCTTGGGAGGATTTCGAGCACATTTTTTTGGGGGTGGTTCAGTGTATTGAAGGCTTAAGTAAATTAATCAAACCTCCCGTAACTTATATTCCTCCAGCAGTTGATACTTTAAGATTTTCTCCCTATCCCGATCCTCCTCAGCGTTTAATTGATGTTTCCTACGTTGGAAGGCGCTCGCCAGTTATCCACGATGCTTTGGTTCAACGAGCAACAGAAGATAACTTTTTTTATTATTACGACACCATGAAAGGTAAATTGAGAATTAGCAATCCTAGAGAACATCGTCTGTTATTGGCTGGTTTATTCCAAAGGACTCGCTACAACATTACTAACTATGCTAAGTTCAACTCTACAAAAGAAACTGGCGGCAATCAGGAAATTGGCTATCGCTTTTTTGAAGGGGCAGCAGCAGGAACGGTAATGATTGGAATGCCCCCAGCAGGAGATGCTTTTCCTCGCTATTTTGATTGGGAAGATGCTATTGTTCAGGTAGATTTTTCGGGGACGGATGTAGTTGAGGCGATCTCTAAACTAGATGCTCAACCTGAAAGATTAGAACGAATTAGTCGTATGAACGTAGCCAACTCTTTACTTAAGCACGATTGGTCTTATCGCTGGCGAGATATGTTAGCGGCTTTAGACCTTAAACCCAGTGCCGCTATGATAGCCAGAGAAAAATATTTGCAACAATTGGCTCAGAGTATTTTGGTAGAAGTTAACAATTAATATAATAATTGATAAATAATTGATTGTTGATTATGAATAATTATTAATTTTAGTAAGAATCTTGGTCTGTAAAGATTACGGGACTTTTAGCCCGTTTTTTTATTTCTTTTTTAAATCCCGACTAAAATTATCGGGTATGTTTGACTGGGTCTTTTTAGCTGTGATACTATCGGAATCACTGTTGACGGAATTAAAGTTTAATCATGACTCAGACACCTATTAAAACTACTAAGGGAAGCACTTTCACAAATTTGGTATCCAAAGAAGGAGGTGTAAAGTATCCCCTAGAAGCTCTTAATGTTTGTGAAGAAACCTTTTCTCCCTTGGAAGTTGCTTATGACTACGACGAAATCCGTCGCCAGGTAAGCCGAGAAAGTATTGCCGCAGGGCCTAATTCTATTTGGCGTTATAAAGCATTTCTGCCTGTAGAAAGCGAAAATCCCATTGATGTTGGGACTGGGATGACTCCCTTGGTTAAATCTAATCGTTTAGCCCGTCGTCTGGGTCTAAAAAATCTTTATATCAAAAACGACGCTGTGAATATGCCTACCCTCAGCTTCAAAGATAGAGTGGTATCGGTAGCTTTAACTCGCGCTAGAGAGCTGGGTTTTTCTACAGTTTCTTGTGCTAGTACAGGTAATCTAGCAAATTCTACAGCAGCGATCGCCGCCCACGCTGGTATGGACTGTTGTGTGTTTATTCCTGCGGACTTAGAAGCAGGAAAAGTCATGGGGACTCTGATTTATAACCCCACAGTAATGGCAGTAAAAGGTAACTACGATCAGGTAAACCGTCTTTGCTCAGAAGTAGGTAACAGCTACGGCTGGGGTTTCGTCAACATTAACCTCCGTCCTTACTATTCTGAAGGTTCTAAAACCCTTGGTTTTGAAGTGGCTGAACAACTAGGTTGGGAACTCCCCGATCATATCGTTGCTCCTTTAGCATCTGGTTCTTTGTTTACCAAGATTTATAAAGGCTTTAATGAATTTGTCAAAGTGGGTTTGGTAGAAGAAAAAGCAGTCCGTTTCAGTGGCGCGCAAGCAGAAGGCTGTTCTCCCATTGCTCAAGCCTTCAAAGAAGGACGCGACTTTGTTTCCCCTGTTAAGCCTAATACTATTGCTAAATCCATTGCGATCGGTAACCCTGCCGATGGAATGTACGCTTTAGATATAGCCCGCAAAACCAACGGTAACATTGAATCTGTAACTGATGCCGAAATCATCGAAGGGATGAAGCTTTTGGCAGAAACTGAAGGTATCTTTACCGAAACTGCTGGTGGTACTACTATTGCCGTACTCAAAAAACTAGTAGAAGCTGGTAAAATCAATCCCGATGAAAAAACAGTTGTCTACATTACTGGCAATGGCTTAAAAACCCAAGAGGCAGTACAAGGATACATCGGTGAACCTTTAACTATTGAACCTAAATTAGACAGTTTTGAGCGTGCGCTAGAACGTTCACGCACTTTAGAACGTCTTGAATGGCAACAAGCGAGTATCTAATTCTAATTTTCTCACTCTAATTTCATGTTTCCTTGACGATGGATATTCATATCTATCATTTAACCGTCGTCAATCGTCAATTATCTATTTTTTCTGATTTCTCATGAGCGTTAAAGTATTAATTCCCACTCCTCTGCAAAAATTTACTAATAACCAGGCTACTATCGAATGTGATGGGAGCAATATCGATCAACTGATTGAAGCTCTCGAAAATAATTGTCCTGGAATAAAAGCCCGCATTTGTGATGAAACTGGTAAACCCCGTCGTTTTCTCAACCTTTATGTCAACAGTGAAGATATCCGTTTTCTAGAGGGTACAGATACAACACTAAATGATGGTGACGAAGTTAGTATTGTTCCTGCGGTTGCAGGGGGTTAAGAAAGTAAATTTGAGAGAGTAAATTAGACACTAAATTTCAGACAACAGATTTACAGATTCCGTAACAGTAAGGTTAGCCATAAAGCTAACCTTTTTTTTGTCTTTCGAGCAAGTTGGCTTTAGGAATTTGGATATCCAAACCAGGTAGGGTCAATATAGTTTATCCGAGCGCAAGGCTCAAGAACAGATAAGATAGTCTTGCCGTAGCTACGAAAGTTAACTCGATTATCTAGCAAAGCCACGATACCTTGAGATTCTCGAAGCGGTACTATAGCTTGTTCTAAAGTTTTTAAGGCTGTCGGTAATAGATACAGGCGAAACCAATCCTGACGCTGATATTTATGATAGGCAACACGGTTGGCAACTAAGGGGTTTTCTAGGGATGGTATGGGTAAAGTAGCAATAATCAAAAGTCCAGGAGTTGGTAATTCTTCTTGGTGTACTTTCCAAAAAGACCAACCACAAATTAAAATTCCCTTTTCAGCGATCGCCGTTTTTTCTACTTGAACTCGTGAACCAAATTCAGCAGCTAAAGCCGAACCGACTTGTCCTTGGAGGGGTACATCATCAACAATTACCACAACTAGTTGATTGATACTAGTACTGAGACCAACCAACAGTAGAGCTTGTTCAATTAAAGCTGACTGAAAATCAGGTGTATTGGGCAGGGGAAAGCGATCGGGTAAATATAATTGAATGTGATCGTTTTGTCGGTTAGGAGTAAATTTTAGACTCAGCATTTCTAGATCTAAACCCAACTGTTGACGATAGATTGGTGCAGTGGCTTCTATATCAAGAAAACTACCAATAATTACTACTGGTTGTTGATGCCAGATTGGTTGTAGCTTAGTTGCTACTTCAGCAGGAGCAAGATGAATTGCAAATTGACCCGAATTTTGATCGCGAGATATCCAAGAAATAATCGATTTTTGCCATAATTGCTGCCAAAAATGGCTGAATTTTGGAGTTAATAGCTTTTTTTCGTTTAATACTTCACAAAAATAACTCAAAATTTTTAATTCTGAATTAAGCAATACATAATTGCGATAGGGATTTTCGGGGCGAGCAAAAATAGACTTGGTTAATTTAACTCTGGTATTGCGGATTAACTCACTGTAATGGGGAACACTTTGTAATAATTCTGACCAGTCTGAAGCAGTAATGCTGATTGTTAGTAACTGTCTAACCCATTCTTCTAGGGTATCGGCACGGTCAATAATTGTTGGGATGTTGAGGGGAAATTTCTCTTGATGATGAATACGATCCTCAAACCAACTAGCAGGAGAAGTTATCAGTAGTTGATCCTCAGCTTGCCAGCGATCGCCAATTCTGACTTTTTTGTTTGTTCCTAACCAATCCTGTAAACTGGGAATTTCAATATCAAACAGATATTGTTGCGTTGTTGGGGGAGCGACAATATTTACTGACCAGTCTCCCAAAAGTATCGGCATTAAATAGCTAAGACAATATGTACTAACGCTGCTACCAGTTTGTATTAGAGCAGGACGACCTAGACGTAGGGCTCTAGCTATGAGTCGTGCCATCGTCAAATGATGGGGAAATTTTCTATCCCCTTGTTCTCGCAAAAAATTTCGCAAGGAGGAATGGACTTCTACTTCAATCACATTTAGACTATCTCACAAGAAAATGACTGTCGTAGTTTCCACTATTACTCAAATTCGTCTTTAGGAAAAGCACTAGGTTTAACTTTAAGATTATTTAGTTTTCCATTTCTAAATACCTCAACCCTCAACTCGGAACCGATTTTGCTGATATCTACTTGTTCTTGAACCTGAAGAGAATTTTTTACAGGACGGTCTCCCACTTTATGAATGATATCTCCTGGCTGAAAACCACTTTTGGCAGCAGGAGAGCGAGGAACCACTTCTACTACCAGTACTCCCTCGTTTTGAGAAATTTTAAACTCAAAATCGTCACTAGAATTAATTTCTGCCTTAGTTTTTTCGTTGAGATTAACCATTTTGATTCCCAAGTAGGGATGATCGGCCTGACCCTTGGCAAATAATTGATTAGCAATATGCTGAGCTGTCTCAATGGGAATAGCAAAGCCCAATCCTTGCGCATCGGCGCGAATTGCTGTATTGATTCCAATTACTTCACCTTCAGAATTTAATAGTGGCCCGCCAGAGTTACCTGGATTAATAGCAGCATCAGTCTGAATAAACCTGACTCGCTTATCGGGAACCCCAACCTGAGAACTAGAGCGACCCAAAGCACTTATGATACCTACGGTTACGGTATTATCTAAACCCAAGGGATTCCCTATGGCGATCGCCCATTCCCCAGGAGTTAGATTTTCGGCATCACCCAAGCTGACTGTCGGTAGGTCTTTAGCTTCAATTTTAACTACAGCAACATCAGTAAAAGAATCTGTACCCAGTACCTTACCTTCATAGGTTTGTCCATCGTTGAGAGTCACCTGAACCTGCTCTGCACCATCAACTACATGAGCATTAGTAATTAAACGACCATCAGAACCAATAATAAAACCAGAACCAGTTCCCCGCTCAACTTTATCAGGTAAAGACTCTAAGGAATTATTACCACTACCACTATCATCACCAAAAAAACGCCGAAATAAAGGATGCTTTAGGTTGTCTGGTAATGTCGAAGATATTTTACGCGAAGCATCAATTCTGACTACTGCCGGACCAACTTTTTCTACAGCAGCCGCAATAAAATTGACGTTTGAATTATCGCCGCTGTTACTAGGAGGGTTAGATAGGGCAGGAATTGCCTTAGGATAAGCTTGAGATTGCTTAATTATTGTTGGTTGCTGCTTAAGGTAGCGACTTCCATAAAAGCCCATACCGCCGCCAAGTGCCAGTATACTTAAATAAACACTTAGCTTATTAGATAAAAGTTTCATACTATTTATTAGCTTATGCCAGGTTTTATCCCTAATACAAATTATCGCAGACAATAACAAATAAAGCTTCCCATAAACTCACAATAAACTTATTATTAGCGTTTAAGTTAAGTGATGACGTAAAACTTTACCAAATTAGGCTCAAAAGCAAGTAAAAGCCAAGAGTTAACGACTAACATTTAATATTCAATCAAGATTGAATAATATCTTTAATTTCTTGAGCTTTTTGGCTATACTCACTATCTTCCATAACTGGAATTAATCGCTCGGTAGAAATAGATTCAACTAAATCAATCCATGATTTGCAGCCACCATATGCATCATTGTAAGGAATGATTTGTGGCTGGGTCAGACGAAAAACTTTTAATAGTAAGACTATCAAAGGTTGTTGTGGTTTCCAGTTTAAGCGATCGCTAATCATCCCCCGATTCCAGATATGATATGGTTGCAATGCTGCTATCTGGTGGCGATCGCGAGTAGCCAAAACATCAGTGATTTCGGCACAACAGGTAATGGTTACTTTTTTTGGATGCCAGCCAGACTCAACCGAGACAACTGTTGAAGCATATTCTGGTTTAAGTAAATGGGATTTTTGATGTTCGTAGGTAGGATATAACCAAACCGACTGGTGTTTAAGCTGAAAACCTACTTCGCGGATACCACCTTTACGCAATAACATGATAGTCTTGCCTGCTGCTAGAGTATCAACTGCGATCGCCCATTCCTTTAAAGCGTGGTTAAGCTGGGAAATATGAGCCAATGCCATTGCTAATTTTAATTTTATATCATTGCCTTTAACTAATATTAGATCAATCAATTAGCTTTTTGTAATAAGCGCTGCTTTTGCTACTGGAGCTATTCTTTTTTCTGTCCAGAGAGCTTAAATCAGATGCTTGAAAGTAGCGATCGCTACAAAATGTGGTTAAGATTTGTTCTATTACAAGCGATCGCCGATCGATCTTGATTTGTGGTCGAATAAAATTACTAGTGAGATGATGGTTGTGTTTTGCCAAAATCAGCTTCATCTGTGCTTTAGTTTGATGTGAAATATTAAAGCGATTGCGCTCCCTTCGGGTTCAGCACTTTCCAAAGCGTCGGGGAACCCGCCCAACGGAAGTGCTGAACCGCGCACTGGCAAAGCCAATCGCTTATTTCTGTTAAATATAGAGCGATTCTCATTTGAATGAGGTACAGTCTGATACCCTGGTTTTTGTTAATAGCTAATGGCTAATAGCTAATTGGGGCGTACCTCAC
>JASJDX010000079.1 GCA_030064975.1 Pleurocapsa sp. MO_192.B19 | reverse complement strand
CTTCTTCCCTATCTCCTCCATCTTCCCCAAGTCCCCAAGTCCCCCCTACTCCCTTGCTCCCCTGTGCTCCTCTGCCTAATACAAAGATGTGGTCTACCAAGCACGAAAACTGCTGTAAGAGTTTGGCAGCAAGGCATTAAATTGGTCAAACAAATTTACTTGATTACTAGAGAGGGAGAAATAAGCAGAGACTTCGGTTTGAGAGATCAATTACGTAGAGCAGCAGTGTAACATCAGTTAATTAACGCTAAGCAGAACAAATAGATCCGATTGAGAAATTATCAAAATGAGAAATCGAGAAGCTAATGAAAGTCTACCGCCAACAATTGTTTATCCTAGTAACATAAATACTACGATCGTTGCTCAAAAAACTGCTCATCAAGGAAGCTTTGTTGTTTCTCATAATATTGAACCTGACAATCAAAAAGAAGTAGCTGCTACCAATCATCATTGGCTGTGTTATCTGTTGCGTGATTGTAACTTGCAGCAAATTACTCGAATTGGCGATCGTGAATATACTGGTGAAACGAAACGGGGCGATATCTGGCTCAAGCCTAATTCACATAATGGTTTTTGGTCGTCGGAAGACTCTGAGGAATGCTTGTGCTTGATGTTCGAGATTGCGCCAAATTTTCTACGGCAAATTGCCGTAGAGAATGATTTTGCTAACGCCGATAGTGTAGAAATTTTACCCGTTTTAAATAAACACGACTCTCAGCTACACAATTTGGCAATGTTGTTTCAACAAGAGATTGCTTACACTCAGTCTGGCAATCAAATGTATATTGAGTCTCTTAGCAATATGCTTGCCGTACATCTGTTGAGACACTACTGCACTTTTCCAGCCAAAGGATCGGAATATACAGGTGGATTACCTCCTTATAAACTCAAACAGGTAACTGATTATATCAATACTTATCTGGCAGATGATATTTCTTTAGGTGAATTAGCCAGTCATGTAAAACTAAGTCAGTCGCATTTTTCTCATTTGTTTCGTCAAAGTACGGGCAAATCTCCCTACAGATTTTTAATACAACAAAGAATCGATCGCGCTCAAGAATTACTGCTCAAACAAGATATGGCGATCGCCGATGTAGCGATTAGCGTTGGTTTTTACGACCAGAGTCACCTCAATCGCCACATGAAAAAACTGCTAGGTGTATCTCCCAGACAACTGCGACAACAAAGATAATTAAACTAATGGTAAGCATGATTTTGTACAGATCCCGTCTTGTTAGCGATGAATAGGTTGTAGTGAAAAAACGGGTTGTAATTTCTCTAATTGATGAAAGTTACCTTAATTGGCACTTTCTTGGGCTTTGTCTTTATAAAGTAGTGCAATTGCTACCAATTCCAGAAATAGGGCAGCGATTACGCGCTTCGCGTAGCCTTCGGATCGCATCATGTTCTGGAGTAGTGCTACCAATTCATAGTTCGTTTGTTATAGCGGGATTTGAGCAATTTGATTTACCAGTTTCAATATTGTTAATCCTCGCTACTTTTATTATCTCTATTGTTCAAATTGTTTTAACGCTCTTTGTGTTGGCGCGATTTTGCGATCGCTAATACCATTTTCTCTTAGTCGATCAAACCGATCATCAGAATGTCCTCAAATCGGCAAAATGTACAAGTTTTTACCTCCTTACTTTTTGCATAATCATAATTGTCAACCTTACAAGTAAACTTAGAAAACCAAGATGAATAAAAAACTAATCAATCCTCCAGAATTATTTGATGGTGCTGCATTTGGTATGTCGCAAGGTGCGGTCGAGACTCAATCGGGACTTATTTTTCTCTCTGGTCAAGTAGATTGGAATCATCAATATGAAACTAGTGAACAGTCTGTTGAAGGTCAGATGCGAAAGGCACTCGCCAATCTGACAATTGCCTTGGAAAATGCTGGGTCATCAATCGATAAATTATTGCGAGTTCGTATTTATATTCGAGGCGAATTCGGTGAATACACGAATCGTATCTACAGCCGTTTTCAGTTGAATAGACTACATTTCTAATTAGCTAGTTCGTAGCTAATAGCTAATAGCTATTTTAAAATTTGGTTATCGTGGTCTACTCATATGAAAAGCGCAGTAAGTATCAAACAGGAATCGCAGGTATTTCTACTGTTAAAGTTAATCTTTTATGTTGATTGCTAGCTTTGATAGTACCTCCCAAATATTCGACCTGTTTTTTGACTAAAGCTAATCCCAAACCAGTTCCTCCGTGTTGCCAGCGATCGTGTTGAGGAATACGATAAAATTTATCGAAAATGCGTTCTAATTCAATATCGGGAAGCTCAACCCCAGAATTACTCACCCATAGTCTTAATAGATCGCAGTTCAATTTGGCAGTGACTTCAATAGTCTCTCCTTGAGGGGTATATTTACAGGCATTATTTAGTAGCTCATTTAAAATGCGTTCGAGAATAGTAGGATTAGTTTTAATTACAGGTAAGTTACTGGGTAAGTCAATTTTGAGTTTCTGTTTTTGCTGCTTGGCACGTTGGAGAAACATCTTGGCTATGTAGGAAACTAATACATTTAGCTCAACTGGTTCGACAGCTACGACTTCAGTGCGGGAATCAAATAAAACCAAATCTAAAAGGTTGTTAACTAAACTTATTTCCCGTTGACATCCTTCTTGTAAAATACTGAGGGATTCTTCGGCTGCTTCAAAGTGTTTTTGCTGCCAGTTAGATTGTTGGAATAACATTTCTAGAGTCTCAGCACCCATCTCAATATTGGTTAGAGGAGTACGCAGTTCATGGGTTATGGTTTTAAGAAAATTATCTTTTAAAAGATTGAGACGTTCTAATTCTTCAACTTGCATTTTGGCAGCGCGATATAAACGAGCCTGTCTGATAGCGATCGCGCATTTAATGGCGATCCATTCAACTAAACTAACTTCATCATCGCTAAAAGCTTCTCGATTAAGACGATAAAGCCATAAATCACCAATGATTTGACGCTCATCGCGCATTGGACAAGCCAAGATAGATACTGATTCGGGAAGCTGAAGGCGTTCTAGATCTGGTTGTTTGCCAAACTGAATGCTATGCCCTTGTAATAGTTCCTCATAGATATCGCTAAATTCTGCTAAATCATAGACAGTTTCTAGAATTGAGGGGAGAGAGGGAGAATATTCGTGGGTAATTCTAGAGGTAGATTGAGTTAAGTCGTAAATTCCCGTATGGCAACGGTCTAATTTTAAAGCATCAGCTAATTCTTTAATGACAGTAGCTAGTATTTGCGATTCATCAAGACTGTCTCGCACTCTTTCGGTAATGCGCTTGGAAATCGCTTCAAAATTTAATGCTCTTTGCAATTGAGTGGTTCGCTGTTGAACTTTTTGTTCTAAAACGTTATTGAGACGATCGAGATCTTCTTTTGCTTGCTTTAATTCTAAATGAGTGCGAACGCGAGCTAGTAGTTCGGGAAGGTAAAAAGGTTTAGTTAGGTAGTCCACTGCACCGCGCTCAAAAGCCTCTAAAAGATTTTGACGTTCGTGACTAGCTGTCAAAAAAATAAGCGGAATTTGTGAGTATAGAGGATTGGTTTTGAGGATTTCGCATACCTGCAAACCATCCATTTCGGGCATCATTAAATCTAATAAAACTAAATCTGGTCTAGCAGTTTCAATGCGATCGAGGGCTTGTTGACCACTAATAGCAAAAGTCACGCCGTAGCCTTCCCCTTCTAACATATCGCCGACAACTTTGAGATTATCAGGTATGTCATCAACCACTAGAATTAAAAATGATTCTGGATTATACAATTTAGCTGCTACCAAACATTTACCTCCTTACTCTTCGAGGGAACGCACAATTTGGGGGAAGTCATTTACTGTTTGAGGCAAATTCCCCCAGTCAAAGGCTTCCATTTGTTCTCGCAATCGATTGGTATAATCTTGTAGAAGTTGACACTGATGTTCTTGTCCCCAAGTTTCCAGTCGAGTGATAAATTGTCGCAGATCGCTGCTTTTAAGAGTTTGACACAAGCTTGCCCAGATAGTGGTTTCTTCGCGACGTAGTTTAACAATTAGTTGAGAAAGTTCTAAAGCAATTGCAGGAGAAGCTTGTAGAGAGTTAACTGTTGCTGCGATCGCATTTTCTCGCTCATCATCAGCCGCCGCCGCCGACTGAGTAAAAATTTGTTTGAATACCGTTACTAATTGAGTACGGCTAACAGGCTTACGCAAAAAACCCTGACAAATCTTTTCTAAATCAACCAGGTTAGCATTTCCAGAGGTAGCAGTAATAATGACAATGGGAATTTCCTTAGTCTGTTTTGACTGTTTGAGGAATCGTGCTACTTGATGTCCGTCAAGATGGGGCATTCGCACATCTAACAAAATGAGATCTGGGAGATGCTGTCTGGCTAATTCTAATGTTTGTTGCCCATCGGATGCTAATAACAGATGATGATCGGTGTCGGCAAAGTAACCGCTAATTAACTCCCGATTAGATTGTACGTCATCAGCAATTAAAATAGTAGAGAAGGGAAATTGTCCTAAATCTTCATCTACCAAAGTATTTTTAACTTCCAAAATAGAACCTGGCACTTGTTCGACGTTGGGGAAACGAAAAGTGAAGCAACTACCGTGACCGAGTTGACTGGTTAACTCTACTGTTCCCCCTAAAAGATCGACTAATCTGCGGGTAATTGCCAATCCTAAACCAGTACCACCATATTTACGATTGATTTGTCCGTTACTTTGAGTAAAAGCCTGAAAAATGTTCTCGGTGCGATCGCTTTCAATCCCAATTCCTGTATCTTCTACTGATAGGGTTAACTCGCCAAGATTGATACTACCCAAGCGATAGCGATAGTCAATCCGCAATTTAACATAACCTATTTCGGTAAACTTCAGAGCATTGCCGATGACATTGAGTAGGATTTGATGCAAGCGAATCCGATCGAAACGAATGTAAGTGGGAACTATAGGTTCAATTTCAATTAATAGTTGCAGATTTTTCTGTGCTGCTTTGTGGGCAAAAATCTGGCGCAATTCTTCAATTAGTGTTGGTAAATTAATGGGTTCGTAATAAAGCTGAAGTTTACCCGCTTCAATTTTGGATAAATCCAACAAATCTTCAATCAAAGCTAACAGAGTTTTTCCCCCAGCCGCGATCGCTTTTAAATATCCCCGTCCTCTCTCGTCGGTAACTAAAGACTTTAATAGGTCGCTAAATCCTAAAATGGAATTCATGGGGGTACGAATTTCGTGACTGATATTGGCTAAAAATTCGCTTTTGGCGCGGTTAGCATTATCGGCGGCTTCTTTTGCTAGTTGTAGTTGTAATACCAATTCTGCTTGTTGAACTGCTACCCCCAGGCGATCGCCTATTTGAGCCAGTAATTTAACTTCTTCTGACTTCCACTGATAGGGTGCAGAGTTGTGATAAGCTGCCAACAGTCCCCATAGTTTGCGTCCTTGAAAAACGGGAACAATACAAAAGGCTTGAGCCTGAAGTTTTTTTAACAACTGCAAGTGACAGTCGTGAAATTTCATCTGGTAGATATTATTGACAGCCAAGGTTTCACGATGACGATAGCGACCGCCTTTATTTTTTTGTAAATATGTATCTTGAGTTAAAGTGTGTTCTCTACCTGCTATGGTCAACCATCCTGTTGCTACAGATTCAGAGACAAAATTACCGCTCCAGTCTGAATTGAACCGATACAGACCAACGCGATCGCAATTTAAGATTTTTCTTACTTCCTCGGTTGTAGTTTGGAAAATTGTCTCTAGATCCAAGGTTTGCCGCATACGCTTAATTAATTGCGCCAAAGCCTGTTCTCGCGCCAAATTTTGCTGTAGTTGGGTTTCAGCTTGCTTGCGCTCGGTGATATCTTCCACAATGTAGGAAAAGCGAGAAGGAACGCTAGAATTCGAGGTAATCGGAGATACAGTAGCAAGTAACCATTTTTCCCCTTGAGGCGATTGATGAGGATATTCAAAACTTACTGGTGCAGTAGTGCGTTCGGCTTCTCGATAGCGATCGCGCCACATCTCTAACACAGGTTGAGGTACTCCCATTTGGCTGGCAAAACGATTTTGCATTGCTTGAGTCGTCGTCCCCAAAAATTGAGCTGTTGTTTGATTATCAGTTAAATGTAAAATATCATCTCCCACCAGTTCAACAATACCCATCATCATCGAACCACTATGAAAGAAACTGCGTAGAGTAGACTCACTCTGTCGCAAAGATGCCTCGGTTCGTTTTTGCTCGGTAATATCGATAACAATACCAAAATAACCTGTTAGCAATCCTGTCTCTTCATAAATAGCTGTTACCCGACCAAAAACCCAGTTAATTTCCCCCTGGCTAGTTTGGAAACGATATTCTATGGCAAATTCTCTTTCTTCGCTGCTAGCTCGCTCCCACTCGGCAAATACCCGCTCGCGATCGTCAGGATGTATAGCTTGAGTCCACCCCTTTCCTTCAGCTTGCTCCTCTGAAAGCCCTGTTAACTCTATCCACCGTGGATTAACAAATAGACAGTTACCATCTGTATCGGTCTGAAAAATTCCTACTGGTGCTTGAGTTACTAAAACACGAAAATATTCTTCACTTTGGCGTAAAGCTTTTTCTGCCTCTTCCTGCCAAGTTGTATCTATGGCGTAGGAAAGTAATAAATGATCTTCTAATTCTGCTGTCGGTTGAATTAGAGTTCTGCCCAGTGTTAGATAATAGGTTTGATCTCCATGGGTAAAAGTTGCTTCTTTAGTTAAAGATTCTCCTGTCTGCCATACTCTAAGGTCATCTTCTCCAAATTTTTCGGCACTACTACCAAATAATTCTTGATAACCCACTGTCGATAGTTCTCGACCTTGTAAACCAAAGGCATCAATAACTGTTTGATTGAGAAAAATAAACTGTGAATTGCGATCTTTTAAGAAAATGGTAAATGGTAAAGCATCCAGAATTTTTTCTAATAACTGTTTTTGAGTCTCCAGGCGATCGTTTGCTTGTTGGCAAGCTTGGGTTTGTGTTTCTGCCTGGCTTTGCCAATGGCGATCGAGTTGTTGTATCTTCGATTCTGCTTGCTTTTGAGCGGTAATGTCTTTGATGATCGCGATAATGCGATCGCTTTCTCCTGCCGAGTCTTTAATCACCACAAATCGACTTTGCAACCAGCAAATTTGATCATTGGGCTTGAGGCGACGATATTCTTGAGTAAAGTTTTCTCCTTCTAAATGTCGTTGCCAAGCAATACTGACCCGTTCTCGATCTTCTGAATGAATTGCGGCGATCCAGGATCGGCACTCGGAGTAAAGTTGCTCAACTGAATGCCCTAAAATTTCCTCACATAAAGGACTAATATAAAGAAATTGTTTTTGTTTAAGCTGACGAATAAACAATATTTCCTCTATTTCTTCCGCCAGTTGCAAAAGAGAAGATCTATCTGAGTCTAAATTCAAGCTCTCATTCCTTTGAGTTGGTTGGTTAAACAAAATAATAGTTCTATCAATTAAATTATCGACATTTTTGAACAAACAACTGTTCAACATTTATCTCTAACCAAGTCGGACGAGCTAACACCATCTTTTCTGAAGCTATTTAAGCTTGAGAAAAGACTGCGATTCGGTAGAAAAAACAACTTTATGAGCTTTGTCTAAAGTTTTGTCTAAATTCAGTTTAAACTCTTGTTTATTTTTTAGACGCGATCGATAAAAAAATTATTCAAATCAAATATTTATTTAAGTATTATTACTTTAGTATAATTTGCTTTTGATAATTATTGATTTTAATCATAATAGCTTCAATTTTTAAAGGAATTATATTTAGTGAATTCACCAGACATAGGAGAAGAAACAATTAGTAAAGTGGCAGAGGTAGGATTAGAAAATTAACTAGACAAAGTTAAAGATTTAGATGTAAACTTCATGCTAATACTATAGATTTATTGTAAGGGAAAATAGAATCTGTGAGCGTGAAAGGTGAGGGACTTGTAATGCAAAAAGAATTACGAGACAAAAAAGTTATAATAGAAACTAACAGCATTGCTATTGATTCAATATTAAATTTAAATATTATATTCAATAATTAATTAGTTACTCAATCATTAACTTCGTCAACAGGCTCTGTTTTAGCCAATTTTTCTTCGCCTGTATTCATAATACTTGACTCCTGAAAATGACATATTATCAGTCATCTCCCTCTATTTCTTAGACCCCGATGACTGATATTGAAACACAATCTTAAATACTAAAAATGTAATTTTTCAAGCTCAACTCAATAAAACTATATATATACAAAGATTAAAGGATTAAAGAGAGTATGGGTTAGTAATTGTTAAATGTCTATTCCCATTTCTGGCAAATCAAATTGGGGTAAGCCAAAGGGCAATAGTTGAGGTATCAGATGACTGCATACTGCCCAGCTAGTAACAAAAAATAACTGTAAGTAATAAAAATTCGGACTTACCAAGAAAAGCAGCTATCTTTTCAATAAAGCGATCGTGTAGCGGTAACTTTTGTTCCTGTTTGGCTTGAAACCCGATAATTGTCTCAATATTTTTCACAACCTGTTCAGACAAAGGATACTTTTTACCCTCAATATAAATCGATCTGGCTGATGGAGGAACTATAGGAGATGATGGGTGTGAATGGGAAACCATGCGATCGACATCCTGTTACAACTTGCTGAAAATTAAATCTGCATCTTGTGTTTGAGATTATTTACAGCTTTAAATAATTATTCATGTTTGTTATTATATGTTAATTTGAGCCAAATCACTTCTATCTAAAGAAATAAAAGAAAGAAAGAAAAAAAAGTATTTTACCAGAATTGATCTAGTTAATTTTGCTCGAAAGCTTCAATTCTATCCAAACGAATTACAGTATCATCGCTTAATTTACACCAATCTGAATTATCAGCAGCATAAACATCTATTATTTGACCGCTCACTTTAACAAATTCACCATTTTCGTTGAGATAAGTTAGATGACACTCTTTTTTGAGAGTTGCTATCGCTTCCAGACAATCGTACAGTTCGCAACTTACTGGAGTGTAATCACTCATGATTTTTGAGTTTAAATTAATAACTACATGAGTTAATTGTACAAAGTTTAGCCGAAACGGATAAAAAAAAAGCTCTTTTTTCTAATTGATGACGACAAAGGCTTTAGCCGCATGTGACGCTGCAACGAGCGCAACTTGTGCAATAGCCATGTTGATGAGATGCCCTAAATTACAAAAGGGTCAATCGCATATTCATTCCATTGACGTTGATGCCACTCACAGACATAAGGTTTTATGGTAAACTGGGGCTGGTGGTCAGTTTTAACATCAATGCGTAAAAATGAATAGGGTCGTTTCTTGTTTTTACCGCTACCATTTCGTCCCACAAATAAATTAGATTGACCAATAGGTTGAGAGCAATCGTCTATATCTGCAAACAATACCGCTCCTTTTTTTCTTTGACGGCGTAAGCTGTGACCACTACCACCACAGATAATCCAGTTAGTATAAGAATCGGCATATCCCGTATCTTTAGTGTAGAGGTGTTCCATACAGTGTGCGTGACCTGATATAACTATATCTACTACAGATCGTCCTTCGGGTAATACACCGATTTCTTTTGCCGCATCATCAAATACCTGACGCAAGCGATCGCGAATTGCTAAAGTCTGTCCCTGATTCCATTTTGTCATTTCAGTAACATAGGGAGGATGGTGTAAGAAAATAATTCGACCTTTTACAGTTTGATCTTGCCAAGATGCTACTAAACTATTTTTGAGCCAGACTAATTGTTCCCAATCGGTTTGTTGCTGCTGTTGATTTAATTGTTTTTCAATATCGCGCTGACTTTCGGCAATATATTCTAATTTAGCGTAATAATCATCTATCTGTTCGGCATCTTCGGCATTTTGGTGATTGAGTTGCTCTATTGCTTGGTTAATCTTTTGTTCTTGAGCTTCCAACTTACTTTGACGCGCTAATAATTTTGCTCGCTTAGCTTGTCCTGCTTCTGTATCGGGAATAGAGAGAGGTTGATTAAAAGTATTAGAATCTAGAGCAAAAAAATCAATGCCACCATAGCGAAAAGTATAATAACGATTGGGTAAACGAGTAAATTTACCAGGCTGATACTGCAAACAGCGATCGCCTGTATGATTGCCTATATAGTAAGTATCTAAATGTCGTTCTAAATTAACTTTCCCTCTAACATCAATTAAATAATCTAAAAAAGCTTTAGCATAAGCTTCCCCTTCAAAAGAACCATGCCAACCTACATCTAAATCAATTTGACCTTTTAGTAAACGACGCGGCAACCAAGTCGCCTGTGCCAGTATGCCGTAAATTAGCGGTAAGTCATAGTAGTCGTGATTGCCTGGTACTAGGAAAAAGGGGAGTTTAAACGTTAGGCGATCGTATTGTAGTTGTTGGGGGTTTTCTCCTCCGACTAAAAATTCTCGATAAGGATTAATAAAATTATTTTGATAATATTCTCTAGAGCCTACCTGATATACCACGTCTCCAGTATGGAGAATAAAGCGACACTCTTGTTGCTGCTGTAACATCATTTCCGCAATTTTGCGTTGGGGGTGATGTTTGAGATGAGAACCACATCCACTATCACCGATAACTAAGAAAGAAAATTCAGGATTATCGGTATTATGGTCATCAATTACTAATTTGGTCTGAGCGATCGCTTTTTCTGTTAATAATGGCTCTTGCCAGCGCACTCTGCGCTTCATTTGGTTTATTTTGACGGATATATCAGGATCAGAAACAAATTTCATCTAATTGAATTTTCAATGCTATTTTTGGCTAGTAGAATTGAGAATTTTTACGGGAATAATTTCAACCTCTAAGTTAATTGGTTTGCCGATTCTTTGAGCTAGAAAATTCCTCAGGCGATCGATTTCCCTTTGAGAGATCGAGTCAACTGGTGCAGTGACTTCTATTCCTACCTGTAGATAATCTTTTTTAGGGATGATACTCATTAATTTAATATCCGCATCAGTAAAAATTTCTGTTTCCTCAACAATTAAAGTTGAGATTTGATGGTGTACGTTCTTTTTAATGATTAGTTCTCGCATTGATAGAGTCAAGGGTACGCCTAGTAGAAACATCACCGCAGTAGATAAAGCTAATCCTCGTTTAGCTCTTTCCAAATTACCGTAAGACTGAAATAAAAACACTAACCCGCCAAAAAAGATAATACAAATTAGGTTAGTTAAAAATAACAGCAACGCACCGAAAGCTATTTCTTGTTGTCTCAGTGCTAACCCAATACCAACCACACTGAGGGGAGGAACTAGAGCAACTGCGATCGCTACCCCAGGAATAGCACTAGAAATACTGCGACGAGTATTGGCAAAAGCCCCTGCTGCCCCTGCTGCCATAGCAATTCCAAAGTCTATTAGGGTGGGATTAGTGCGAGAAAGTATCTCAGAATCTACGGTTTTTAAGCCAATAATTGAAGCGGTCAACCAAGAAGCGACAATAGTTAACATTATGCCTTTAAGAAGGGTTAAACTGCTGCGCCGTAAAAGTCTACGATTACCCATTGCCGTAGAATAAGCCATCCCGACAATTGGCCCCATTAAAGGTGCAATAATCATTGCGCCAATAATAATGGCGACACTGTTAGCTAATAGCCCCAAAGTAGCAATAATCGCTGATAGCCCCAACATAAAGTGAAAGCTAAAACTGGGAACTGATAAACGCCACAAGGTGCGATTGATACTGGCAATTGGTACTGCTTTTTCTTTGAGCCAATGCCAATCTCCGTTATGTAGATCCCAAAACTTGGTGAGATTTAATTTTTTACGAATATATCTAAAATATACCTGACATTTAAAACCGGAATTCACTAAAATTATCATGATGTTTTTAGAGAAACAATATTAAATAATATTTAAATTTAGGCATCGATAGGATTTAATTGCATCATCTGCCACGTTACTAATGTTCCTATCGGACTCCAAAGTAAATAAGGAACTAAAAGCCCAAATGCAGTAGTGGATTTGGGTAAAACCATTACCGCTAAAATTGCTCCCAAGAAAAAACCAGTCCCCCCGATAATTGTTCCTATTTTTAGACTGCGGGTTTTACACATCACCAAGGTATAGAGAGAGATGGCTATCTCTACTAACAAATAGAAACCCATTAACAACCAAGTTGAAGTGCTACCAGGATCGACTGACCAAATGTTGTAAGCTGACCATGCACCGCAAATAAAGATAATGGTCCAAATAATCGGAATTGCCCATTCAAAAGTTAACCAGTCGGGACGACGCAAGCGTTTGAACCAGCGAAAATCTCTACTAGATATAAGGCGGTTAAGACCAAAGGGAATAACAAAAGTAACAAGACCAATTGCCAGCCAGGAAGGAATCATAATTATCAGTTTTGGCGAAATATATAATTAAGTATTGAGTATTGTGTATTGTGTTTTAAAAAACCATAAAAAAATAAACAGCATCTTATGATGCTGCATTTTAGTCCTTAGCCTCTTCTCTCTAAAGACATAAATTTTAACAATTCGAGGGGATCACTTAATTTTTTTCAATTCACAATAGACATAAAAAAACCAACTGATATTACTTATTATTCTGCACCGATAATCTGAGAAGATTGAAGCAGTTCAACTAAATTACCTTCAGGATCGCGTACTAAGGCTAATTTAACGCCCCAATCGAGAAAATTCCAAGGTTGGGATACAATTTCTACTCCTTTACCTTTTAAATATTTACAGGCTTCGTCTACGTCTTTAACGCCAAAGCTAAGAGCGATCGCATCATCTTTGGTCCCAAAAGATACAGGGGTTCGATTACCAAAATATTCTTTGACTTTACCACGACACATCAATGTTAGTTTAGTTGTTCCCTTGGTTAATTCTGCATAGCGATCTATTTCGGAAACAAAAGCGACTTCTAACCCCAAAATATCTCGATAAAATTGTAAACAACTATCGTAGTCGTTTACATATAGTCTGGTGTAAGAAAAATTAAATTCCATGTTATGGCTTGCAGACAAATGCCTGTAGATTCTTATTTTTAATTATGATTGGTTATTTTATCCTAAAAGTCTCTGGCAACTTATCTATTTTTTTTTACTGAATATGCTGCCTCCATATAACCCCAGACGCAGAAAACATTTTGGCAACAGAAGTAAAGTCAATCACCGTGCTACCAAATTTAAGATTAATTTTCGTAATGGACGCTTTGAAATTCCTGGTGTAGATCAATGGCACAGTTATTGGCGAGAACCTTATTACTTAATGTTGACTGTACCTTGGTGGGGGTTTTTTTTATTAACCACGATCGCCTATATTGCAATTAATACTATCTTTGCTTTGGGTTATTTAATAGGAGGAGACTGTATTGCTAATGCCGATCCAGGCTCATTTAGTGATGCTTTTTTCTTTAGCGTACAAACTCTAACCTCTATTGGCTATGGTGCAATGTATCCCACTACGATCTATGCAGATATCTTGGTAACCATAGAAGCTTTGGTGGGAATTGTCGGAATTGCTTTAATGACTGGCTTAGCCTTTAGCAAGTTCTCTCAGCCTACAGCTAGAGTCGTGTTTAGCAAAGTCGCCACTATCTCTGAGTATAATGGCATCTCTACTTTAATGCTTAGGGCTGCCAATCAACGACACAATCAAATTTTAGAAGCTCAAGCCCGTGTTTATCTGATGCGAGATGAAGTTAGTCTAGAAGGGGAATATATGCGTCGGTTCTATTTATTAAAGCTATTACGGGATCAAACTCCAAGGTTTACCTTAAGCTGGACTATTATGCACCAGATTGATGAAACTAGTCCTCTGTGGCAGGCTAACCCCGAATCTTTAGCTAAAACTAGAGCAATGCTGCTTGTTTCTCTCAATGGACTTGATGAAACTGTATATCAATCTCTTCATGCACCTCATTCTTATGAAGATCATAATATTTTATGGGATCATAACTTTATAGATATTATTCATCAAACTCCCCAAGGCGATCGTTATATAGATTTTAAATATTTCCACGAGACAAAACCTGTGGCAGAAATCAATCCAAATCAATGATGCTATAGCTAATGAGTAAACAAGAAAGAGTACCGAAGCGGTTACTCTCTACTCTTAGTGTTTAATAATTATTTGGCTTTGATAATTATTTAGCTTAACTTATGTCCTGCGGCAATAATTAATTGTTTGAAGGTTTCTTCAGATACCTGAGAGTTAATAGTTACAGTTTTGGAGTCTGAATCAATTTCAACCTTTTTATATATTTAAATATATATCTTTAGAGCAATGTATTATATCCAACAAATAAATTAATTTAATTAAGAGCTAGATTTTTTTCTCCTAAGGTCATCCTTACTAGATTAAGTCTCAGCTTGTATATACCTTGCTGGGATGGCTTTCACTGAGGATGTTGCCTTGATAGCTATGAGCCTTACTGAAGTCGATCTCATCAAGGTATTCTGTCACGAGCAAAAAAAGAAAAGCAAGAATATTAGTCCTAAATACGAGCCTCATCTTCCTTATTCTTTTATTTATTCTATTTTCATCTTCGCTACTGATTCACCAATACCTATTTCTTACGCTTGCCATTTTTATTTTTGGGAATTGATTCTGGATTGCGTACTTGAGGTGGTTGATTAAGAGTGGCGATCGCACCAGTTAGGCTAGTTTCCAAAGTAGAATCGAACAAAATATCCTGTACTTCGACAGCTAATATTTCTTCAATTATAGTTTTCAACTTGGATTCAATAGCATCATTGATGGCTGAATTAAATTTTTTTACAATCTTGTTTTCTTCTTCTATATTAATTAAAGTTTTTTCTACAGGTGTCAGTGCATCTTCGATGACAATTGCTAGTTGACTGCCAAAAAGCTGGCAAGTTATTTTACTAGGGGTATGTTCTAAATCTTGGCGATATAGTTTTTGAATTTTTTGAGAAAGATCTCTTTCTAATTGTCCGCTAGTAGGCAAATTTTTATTCATTGATTTTGTATTTTGTATGGACCATTGACAATAAGCTGTCTCTTTAAAGATTGGGTTATTATCAACGATGTGATTGAAGAATTAGGTGTGATAACTAACCCTATCTAACAAAATATTAAATCAATCTATATTTTTTCCAATGGGTCGCGAGTTAGATTCTGATTTACAACCAAAAGAGCTATATCTAAAGATAGATAAGTAGCTAGTCCGTTGCGCGGAAGTAATGAGTAATGAGTAATGAGTAATGAGTAATGAGTAGCCCGAAGTTAGTATAAAGCCGAGGGCGCGCTATTTGAATTTATTTACGTCCACTACAGTTAGGTGAAACAGGAGGGGTACGGGTAGCGATCTTGTCTGTAGAATAGGCAGTTAAAATAATTTGACCATCTTCAGTTTTGATAACACCCTTGGCTGGAAGTATATCCCCTATGCTAGTTTTGATGGGTTTGATATCTAAAGATTGAACTTGTGGCTTGGGAGTGGTAGTTTTGCCGTTGACTAAGATGATATCTGAATCAATTGGTTCTATTGGTTGGGGAGGAATACCGCCTCTACCTTGGATGGTTAAACTACTAACTTGTCCCACAAGGCGATCGCTTTGGCAAGCTTGAGCGATAGTTTCTTGAGATTCAACTATGTTATCAGGTAGTTCGATATCGGCTTGAATCGCATTGACATCGGGAGTATTGATTGAGACATCCCCAGATAAACCAAATTCAGAACTAGCGTCAATATCATTGATGTTATTTCCTTCAATAGCTACACCTTCGGCAATACCAAACAAAGACTCAGCATTAATCGTAATGTCTCCCCCATCTCCTTGTTCTGCACTAGCGATGATATCGTTATCATTGCCATTACTAGGGAAAGCGACAATGAACCTAGCATCAATATCTAAGTTACCGCCATTGGCATCTTGCAAGGCTTGAGCAGAAATAGTACTGTTATCTCGTAAAGTTAAATCATCATCAATTTGCAGAGTAATACTGCCACCATCTCCCGCTGAGGTTAATGCTGCTAAGGATGATCCATTTTCCAAAGTTAAAGAGTCGGCTTGAATATTTAGCTCCCCTGCATTACCCTGCCCTTGACCACTGACTGCTATAATACCGTTATTAATAACATTTATAGTATCGTTAG
The DNA here is from genome assembly GCA_030064975.1 of Pleurocapsa sp. MO_192.B19. GTDB lineage: Bacteria > Cyanobacteriota > Cyanobacteriia > Cyanobacteriales > Xenococcaceae > Waterburya. Next base: position 312 of record JASJDX010000079.1, on the reverse strand, counting down.
CATCAATTTCTATATTCCCTCCATCTCCTTGTCCCAGGGTATTAGCTGTAATTGCTGCTCCATCGCTAACTGTTAGCTGAGGAGTAAAAATCTGCAAGTCTCCTGCATCTCCAGATGTTTCTACTCGTTGTGACCCTACTACTATACTACTGGGATTATTAATATCAAATACTCCTTTCAACTCCACTAACTTTGTAGCATTGATTTTTATATCTCCACCATCCCCATTACTAAGAGTAGAAGCAACTACCACCCCTCCATTACTTATTGAAAGTTGTCCCGTATTAATCTCAATACTGCCAGCATCAGCTA